>JAXEJY010000095.1:0-9472 GCA_034101315.1 Pyramidobacter sp. | reverse complement strand
GCTGTGCGAGGGAAATCTTGAATAAAAAAACACCGCTTGGGCTCTGCAGCCAAAGCGATGTCCTTTTTCACTCTCCGCCGTGCGCCTAGTCCTGCTCCGCTTTTTTCAGTTCAGCAAACGCTTTTTCCTCGCGGCGGATCAGATCGCCGACAGTGACCGATTCCGCCATTTTCAGCATACTTTCGCTGAGGTCGTTCCAGAAAAAACCGGACGGGCACATGCAGCCTCGGGCTTTAGCTCGGTCACAGCCTTCAGCGGATACGCAGTCAGGAAACGTCAGCTTTTCGCCCGCCGCGTCAAGAAGCTCGGCAACAGTGATTGAGTCAACGTCCTTGACCAGTTCGTAGCCTCCGCGCGCGCCTCTGAAGCTTTTTACAATTCCGGCGCGCCGCAGCTTTGACATCAGCTGTTCCAGATACGTGTCAGAAAGGTCTTCCTGTTCGGCAATATCGTGTACGCTGACAGGATCTCCGTCTTTTGTCAGCTTTGCAATGGCAACGACCGCGCGCAGTCCGTAATGCGCTCTTGTGGAAAGTTTCATCCCAATACAACCTCCGTGTCTATTTCTCTGAACGTTATCAGCATATATCAAAGCCACGCCCGCAGGCGCCCTTCGTCTTTTCAGGATATACCCTAAAAACTATATCATAAAAAAGGCGCTTTCGGTAGTGAAAATATGATTTTTTTGCTTGGATATATTGACGCCCCGCTCAAATTTATGAAAGGACTGATTTCCGCTATGGATCTCTCGCTCTTCCTCTCCTCGTTTTTAATTTTCTGCGCCCGCGTCACAGACGTCAGTCTTGGGACATTCAGAATTCTGCTTCTGGTCAGAGGGCGCAGATACTGCGCAGCGCTCATTGGTTTCTTTGAGATTATGATCTACATGACGGTGCTGAGCCATATTATCGGCGGAGGGCGATCGCTCGAATTTGTTCAGCTGATCGGTTACTGCGGCGGCTACGCGGCAGGAAACCTTCTCGGCTCAGCGCTCGAAGGGCGCTTTCTGCCCAGCTATGTCATGGCAGAAGCCATCGCGCCGGAGGACAACGGCACGGCAGAAACTGTTGAGCGTCTCCGCGCCGCCGGTTTCGGCGTCACCGTCATCGAGGCTGAAGGACGCGACGCGCCGCGGCAGGTCATCCAGATTATCTGCCGGCGCTCAGAGCTGAACAGCGTCAGAGAGCTGCTGAGCGGGAGGGAGTTTCTCATGGTCACGTCCGTCAGCACTCTAAGCGGCGGATATTTTCACAAAAAAGGCAAATAACAGAGTCAGATTGAGCCGCCGTATCGCTCTCCTCTTCTGTTCCGTCAGGCAGGCTGAAAATCTGGTTTGTGATACCAATTGAAGAGGTGATTTTGCGCAATGAACAATTCAGCTGCACATGCTCAGTTTGTCAGGATGACAGAAGCCCCCGTCAGACGGCTCATTCTGTCGCTGGCGGCACCGACAATCTGCAGCATGCTCGTCACAACGTTTTACAACATGGCAGACACATTTTTTGTCGCCAGACTGGGAACCAGCGCAACAGGCGCTGTAGGCGTCGTCTTTTCCCTGATGGCGGTTATTCAGGCAGTCGGCTTCATGTTCGGTCAGGGCGCGGCAAGTATCGCGTCGCGAAAGCTTGGAGCTGAAAAGAACGACGAAGCAAGCCAGGCGACGTCCACAGCCTTTTTCGCCGCCCTCTTTTTCGGCCTGCTCCTGACCGTTTTAGGACTGACAAACCTTGAGCGACTCATGCGTGCTCTCGGCGCGACGGAGACAATTCTGCCGTTCGCCATGGAATACGCCCGGTATATTTTCATCGGCGCGCCTCTGATGACAACGTCGTTCGTCATGAACACCAATCTGCGCGCCGAAGGAAAAGCGTTTTTCGCGATGATTGGCATTACCACTGGCGGAGTGCTCAACGTACTGCTCGATCCGCTGTTCATTTTCGTGTTCGACATGGGAATTGCCGGCGCGGCGGCAGCGACGCTTCTCAGCCAAACGATCAGCTTCTCTATCCTCCTGTCGCATTTTATCTTCAGGCGCAGTGTTCTGAACATCAGCGTCAGCCGCGTATCGCTCAGCCCGTTGTACTGGCTGAACATCGTCAAAACAGGAATGCCTACGCTGCTGCGCCAGGGACTGGCATCCATTGCCAGCATTGCGCTCAACACTCATGCCGCACTGTACGGCGATTTTGCCGTCGCCGCCATGACCATCGTCATGCGCACTGTCATGTTCATCGGATCAATTCTCATCGGATTCGGGCAGGGATTTCAGCCCGTCGCCGGTTACAACTACGGCGCGCGGCGCTATGATCGTCTGATTGAAGCATACTGGTTCTGCGTCAGAACCGGCGCTGTCGTGCTGGGGGCGCTTGGAATCATCATGTTCGTCTTTGCGCCTCAGATCATCGGGCTGTTTCAGAGCAGCGACCCTGCCGTGACTGCCGCCGGAACGTTCGCATTCCGCGCGCAGTGTCTGACCATGCCGCTTCAGCCGCTTATCGTCATCACGAACATGATGTTCCAGTCAACGGGCAAAGTAAAGCAGGGCTCGTTCCTCGCCGCGGCGCGTCAAGGGCTGTTCTTCCTGCCTGCCATCTTCATTCTGCCGCGCATTATCGGTCTGACGGGCGTCCAAATCAGCCAGACAGTCTCCGACATCATGAGCGCCCTGTGCGCTGTTCCTCTGCTTCTGACGTTCCTCAATCAGATGAAGCGCGACATGAAGCGCCAGCCGAGCGCACACAGCGCCGACAGCCAAAGTTTTTCGGCATCCTATTCAACAAGCCACTTAGAACCATAAAAAGGAGATCATCGCATGAACATCGTTATCCTCGACGGCTACACAGAAAATCCCGGCGACCTCAGCTGGGAAAGCATTGAGCAGTTCGGCTCGCTGACTGTCTACGACAGAACGCCGGCAGACTGTGTCGCTGAGCGTATCGGCGACGCCGAAATCGTCATCCTGAACAAAACGCCTCTTCCGCGCGGCGTTATGGAAGCCTGCCCTAACATTCGCTACATCGGCGTCCTCGCCACGGGATACAATATTGTCGACGTCGACGCGGCAAAAGAGCGCGGCATTGTCGTGTCCAACATTCCCACGTACGGCACAGCCGCCGTCGCTCAGCATGCCATCGCCTTGCTCCTCGAGATAACAAACCGAGCCGCACATCACGCCGACGCCGTCGCCGCCGGACGCTGGGAACAGTGTCCTGACTGGTGCTTCTGGGATTATCCCCTGATTGAGCTCATGGGAAAGACGATGGGGATTATCGGCTTCGGACGCATCGGTCAGGCAACAGGGCGAATTGCCGCTGCCCTCGGAATGGACGTCGTCGCGACAGATTCCAATGAGACAGACGCAGGACGCGCCATCGCCCGCTACGTATCCCTTGACGATCTCTTCAAGCATTCAGACGTCATCGCGCTCCACTGCCCGCTTTTCCCCGCGACAAAAGGCATCATCAACCGCGACAGCATTGCCCGCATGAAAGACGGCGTCATCATCATCAACAACTCGCGCGGGGCGCTCATCGTCGAAGAAGATCTCGCTGAAGCACTCAAGAGCGGCAAAGTGTACGCCGCCGGTCTTGATGTCGTTTCAACAGAGCCCATAAACGGCGACAATCCGCTCTTAAAAGCCCCCAACTGCCTGATAACGCCGCATATCTCCTGGGCAGCCAAAGAAAGCCGACGCCGGCTCATGGACATTGCCGCGGAGAATCTGCGTCAGTTCCTCCAAGGCACTCCCGTTAACGTCGTCAACCCCTAGTTGCCCCCGTCCGGCAGATTCGTAAAAATTTCTTTAAAGAAATCTCATTTCGGGGCTTGACGAAAAGAGACTTCCTGCGTATAATGCTTTGTGTTGTGCGGAGGTGGCGGAACTGGTAGACGCGCAAGACTAAGGATCTTGTGGGTAATACCCATGGGGGTTCAAGTCCCCCCCCCCGCACCATTGAAGAATTTTACAGCCGTTCTGTAAAGAACGGCTGTTTTTTTATGATCTTTTTCCTGAAAAACGATACAGCCCGTCAGAAAGGGTTTCTGACGGGCTGTATGCTTCTTCTGCTCAGAGTCTCAAGATTAGGCTGTAAAAGCGCCGTCCTTTAGAAAAGCCATAAACAAAGAAACAGGTTTCAGCAGCACAAAAGCCACACTCACAGCACTAATACGCGCAGAAAATAATAAAAAAAGCGCTCCAGCAGGACGCTGAAGCGCTTAAAAATGTCTGGCTCCTCGAGCAGGACTTGAACCTGCGACCTAGTGATTAACAGTCACCCGCTCTGCCGACTGAGCTATCGAGGAATATGGAGGCGGCACCCAGATTCGAACTGGGGATAAAGGATTTGCAGTCCTCTGCCTTACCACTTGGCTATGCCGCCAACGTGAAATTAAAAAAATGGAGCGGAAGACGGGATTTGAACCCGCGACCCCAACCTTGGCAAGGTTGTGCTCTACCCCTGAGCTACTTCCGCGAAAAATGGCGGGGCTGACGAGACTCGAACTCGCGACCTTCGGCGTGACAGGCCGACACTCTAACCGACTGAGCTACAACCCCATATAAAGTATTGGTGGGCGATACAGGGATCGAACCTGTGACCACCTGCTTGTAAGGCAGGCGCTCTTCCGCTGAGCTAACCGCCCCTGCTTGCCGCTTCACCAGCACAAGAGGCATTTTATCATTGCCCCTCATAAACTGTCAAGCGCAATTTTAAAATCTGGCGGCAACTTTACAAAGCATGAATTTTCTGCACAATTACTGCATTTCTTCCAGAAAAATCTGCGCGTTCCGCCCCATCAAGCCGGCGCGCTCCTCGTCGCTCAAACCGCAGTTTTGAAGACGGCTCTCAAACCGTTTTCTATCCAGAATGGGCCAGTCTGTGCCGTACAGCATCTTTGACGCAACGCCAACGGCGCGTGCGGCAGCCATCACCTGAGCGTCATATAAAAACGGCCACGCCGCTGTGTCGTAACGCGCGTTTTTCAGATAGAGCCGCATTTCAGGCATCGACTCGTAGAGCCACAAACCGCCGCCGAAGTGCGCAAAAATAACTTTCGCCGCCGGATGGTTGACGCAAAACGCTGCTGCTTCGCGCGGGCCGACGTTGCCCTTGCCGGCATACTCGTGCCCTACAGGCTCCGCCGTGTGAATTGACAGAATCATATTTCGCTCGGCGCACGTTTCAGCAAGACGCCATGTCTGACGCTTGTCGTCAAGCGCAAAGTTCTGCCCCTGCGGGAAAAGTTCTCCGACGCCGACAAGTCCGGCATCATGACAGCGCTCTATTTCGGCGCGGCACCCCCGTGCCATGGGCGAAACTGCGGCAAAGCCCTTCAGCCTGTCGAGCCAGCGGCGCACAGCGTCAATAATGTAGTCGTTGCAGAGCCGGCACAGCCCCTGATCCCGAAATGCAAAGCCGAAAATCCACGACTGATCGATGCCCGCAGCATCCATAGCACAGATCAGCTCATCGGCTGTCCCCCATTTGTGAACTTTATTATGCGTCAAAAGATCAAAATGGGGCTCTGTCCTTGAGATGAATTCTTGGTCGCGTATCAGCTCTTCAGGATACACATGTACGTGAACGTCGATAACAGGATTCACAGCCATCCCTCCTCGCTGACGGTCAGTTTAGCATTTTCGTCCAAAAAAGAAAACCCCGTCAGCAAAAGCTGACGGGGTATAATGCGTGTGTCGTGTGCAATTAAGCAAGGACGACGGTGGCGCCGGTGCCTTCGAACTGCTTGACAACAGCTTCGGCATCTTCCTTGGAAAGGCCTTCCTTAAGGGGCTTGCCGGGGTTCTCAACGAAGTCCTTGGCATCCTTAAGGCCAAGGCCGGTGATCTCGCGGACAACCTTGATAACCTGAAGCTTCTGAGCGCCGGCATCCTTCAGGACGACGTTGAACTCGGTCTTCTCTTCAGCAGCGGGAGCAGCGGCGGCGGCGGGGCCAGCCATCATCACTGCAGGAGCAGCGGCGGAAACGCCGAACTTCTCTTCAAGTTCCTTAACGAGCTCGGAGAGCTCAAGAACTGACATTTCTTCAATAGCGGTAAGGATTTCAGCACGGGTCATATTAAATTTCCTCCTTGGAAAATGGTCAGGCGGCAGTGCGCGCCTTAGTTTCAAAATAGAGATGCAGATATTCTGCATTCATGCTGCGCTTAGGCAGCAGTTTTCTTTTCGGCAAGCTGAGAAAGCGCGGTAACAAGTCCGCGTGCGGGACCGGAAAGGACGGTAACAAGACCGCGAAGAGGAGCGGCGATTGAACCGACGGCATGAGCGAGAAGTTCTTCGCGGGAGGGCATGCTGGCAAGAGCCTTCACGTTCTCCAGAGTCAGAAGCTCAGTTCCCATGACGCCGCCCTTAATGACGAAAGCCTTGTTCTCTTTTTTGCCTGCGAAATCGCTGATGGCCTTTGCAACGGCGGGGCTGTTCGTCGGAGCGACGACGTAGATGTTAGGACCAACCATCATCTCATCAGACTTCGCAAGACCGGCTTCAGTCAGAGCAATTTCCGCAAGAGTGTTGCGCGCAACCTTAGCGTGACCGCCGGCGTCGCGAATGGCTTTGCGAAGCTCAGAGCTCTGAGCAACAGTCAGTCCGCGGTACTCAGCGACAAAAACAGCTTCAGCTCCGGCAAAAAGCTCTTTCAGTTCGGCAACCTGTTCAACTTTATACTGTGCTGGCAATGTAGTTCACCTCCTCAGACAAAAAATCTCCCCTACGGAGGCAGGGGAGATAAAAGAAGACAAGCTCTGTCAAGACGACACAGCTGTATCATGCATGTATTCTCCGAACCTCGGTGGGCGGCAAGCCTTTGTACTCGAAAGTACCCACTGTCTTAAGCTCACTTTGAGTATTATAACGTCTTGAATAAAAAAAAGCAAGACCTTCTGTAAAAGAAAGTCTTGCCTTTTGTTCCTTCTGCGTTATTCGGCAGGAGCGCAGATGCACTGTGCCTGAAGCGCATCGACGCGGACGCCGACGCCCATTGTCGAGGAGAGGGAGAATGATTTGACATAGGTGCCCTTAACGGCTGTAGGACGTGATTTAAGAACTGCGCCATAGTAGGCAGCGATGTTCTGAAGAAGCTTCTCTTTGCCGAAACTGGCTTTGCCGATAGCATTGTGGAGAATACCGAATTTGTCAACGCGGTATTCAACGCGTCCGGCCTTGATTTCTTTGACAGCGGAAGCGACATCCATTGTGACCGTACCGGCTTTGGCGCTGGGCATCAGACCGCGGGGACCGAGGACCTTGCCGAGGGGGCCGATAACGCGCATCATTTCAGGCGTGGCGACGACGGCGTCAAAATCAACCCATCCGGCCTTAATTTTGTCAACCAGGTCGCTGCTGCCGACGTAATCTGCACCGGCTGCCTGAGCTTCTGCGCCCTTGTCAGTCGTGGTAAGGACAAGCACGCGTTTCGTCTTACCAGTGCCGTTGGGAAGTGCGATCGTGCTGCGAACCTGCTGCTCAGCGCGGCGAGGATCGACGTTCAGACGAATGTGAATTTCGATGCTCTCGTCAAACTTTGCCTTTGAGGTCTCAAGGATCAGATCAACCGCTTCTTCGACGGTGTAGGATTTAAGCGGCTCAATTTTCTTGAGCAGCTCCGCGCGTCTCTTGCTCACTTTTGCCATTGAATTTTCCTCCTTGTGGTCGTAACGGTTTTAACCTGCCACGAATGCGGGGGTTACTACTCTGTTACGGTAACGCCCATAGAACGGGCGGTGCCTGCGATCATCTGAGCTGCAGCCTCGATGTCATTCGCGTTCATATCGACGATCTTGACCTTAGCGATCTCGTTGATCTGTGCCGCAGTCAGTGTAGCGACTTTGTTCTTGTTGGGCTCGCCTGATCCCTTTTCAATGCCGGCAGCCTTACGGATAAGGACGCTTGCCGGAGGCGTTTTGAGGATGAACGTAAAGCTTCTGTCCGCATAAACAGTCAGAACGACGGGGATGATCATGCCAGTCTGGTCCGCAGTCTTTGCGTTGAACTGCTTTACAAACTCCATAATATTGACGCCGTGCTGACCAAGAGCAGGTCCGACAGGCGGCGCCGGCGTGGCTTTTCCTGCAGGAAGCTGCAGTTTTACCAGCCCGATGACTTTCTTTGCCATGCTAAAAGACTCCTCTCGCAACTACGCAGATATAGAGAGCCTGTCTCTCGCAGGAGAACAGGCTCATATCAGAGCTTCACAAGCTCTGTATAATCCACTTCTATTTCCCCCATACGTTCGGGAGAGATGTCGGATATTCTGACGATTCCTTTTTCGGGGAAAATCGCTGTAACGAGACCGCGAGCGCCCTTCAATTCACCCGTCATAACACAAACACTGTCGCCGACACGGCAGATAATCTCAATGTCTGAAGAGTCAACCTCAACTTGAGTTTCTCGACCGAATGCGTTGGTGACGAAGATCAGCTTGCCTTTTTCAGGATAAACTTCCTGTACAGGACCAACTGAGCCGGTAAAGGGGCCGGCATTGAGACGGACAAAATCGCCCACACAGCATTCCACCGCGGGCTTTTTCTCAGGCGTTTTTTCCTGAACTTTCTCATCAGCATAGCCGATTTGACGGAGAATTTCCTCGATTTCCTCCTGCGTGACAGGAAGAGGATGGTTTCCCGCGCCGACAAAACCGGTCACGCCTGGCGTGTGGCGAACCACATACCACGACTGATCGTCCATGACCATTTCAACCAGGACATAGCTCGGAAAGAGCTTTCGGGAAACATGTCTGGTTTTTCCGTCTTTAACGACGACCTTTTCTTCAGTCGGGACGAGGACATTGAAAATCTTCTCTTCCATGCCCATGGACGCAATACGCTGTTCAAGGTTGGCCTTTACCTTGTTTTCATATCCCGAATAGGTCTGAACGGTAAACCACTGGCGTAATTTCTCGGTCATGTTAAAAAAGGGACCCGAAATAGATCGGCCCCCTGAACCTCCCTGTAATGGTATTGGATGCCTGGCAAAACCCTATCCAATAATCTTCGTCAGGACTCCCGTCAGAATCAGATCAACGATGCCGAGATAGGCAGCGACGAGAATCGTAACGATGATAACAATCAGGGTAGAATACCAAACTTGCTGTTTGCCAGGCCAAGTTATTTTATTAAGCTCTGCGCGTACTTCACGGATAAAGCTCTTGACCTTCTCCACAACTTTGGCCCCCTGTTCATAAAGCAAAAATAATGGCAGGCCCGGAAGGATTCGAACCTTCAACCCTCGGTTTTGGAGACCGACGCTCTACCAATTGGAGCTACGGACCTGCGACAATTAGGGATTATACACTACTTCGTTTCTTTGTGCAAGGTATGTTTTTTACAATGCTTGCAGTATTTATTAAGCTGCATTTTGCCGGAAACATTTTTCTTATTGACGGTTGTAACGTAGTTCCGGTTCTTGCACTCAGTGCACGTAAGGCCAATCTGGTCTGCCATGTCGAGGCGCCCCCTTTC
>JAXEJY010000094.1:0-7104 GCA_034101315.1 Pyramidobacter sp. | reverse complement strand
GAAGCGCACGGTAATCGCTCACCGCTTTTTGGCTTGGCTCATCGACGACGATAAACGCGCCGATTCCGACAAGCTCCGCGCGAAATTCGTGTATGACTTGGCACATGCCTGAAGCAGTGCTGCCGCCCCGCATAAAATCGTCAATGATCAGCACTCTGTCATTGGGAGAGATCATCTTCGTTCCCATGTACATTGTGCGGACTTCCCCGCTCTGAGTTGGATAGTGAACACAAACTGCCGGCCCGTCGCTGGGTCTGTTTCTGAATCGGCAGACAGCAAGCGGAATGCCGAGCGCTCGCGCTGTTGCAAGCCCAAGAGGAATTCCTTTGACCTCCGACGTCATCACAAGCGTTGGCTGAGAGGCCTTGAAATCTGTAGCGAAAGCAATCCCAAGCATGTCAGTGTACACGGGGTTAAACAAGACGTCTGCGTAGTAGATAAGTCCTCCGGGCAGAAGTCTGTCAGGAGCAGAAAGAAGGGATGCAAGTTCGTTGAAAAACTTTTCCCGTACATGAGCGGACATTGAAGGAATATAAAACGCTCCGCCTGTCCTTCCGCGATCGACGACAAGCCGTCCAAGTCCTTCCATGGTCAAAGCGTCGTTCACCATAGAAACATCGTCGCTGATAACAGTCTTTGAGACTTCAAAATTATCGGCAAGCGCTGTCAGCGATATTTGGCTTGACGGAGCCGAAAGAAATTTTGAAGTGATACGGATAAGTCTTTCTGTGCGTTGTCCTTTCATCTGTTCTCCCTGTCCTGTACGTAAAATTCCAGAATATCCTGAATCCACGGCAGAAGAAGTTTTCCCTTTAAGGACTCAGGAAATCGATCTTTATTCCAAAGAGCAAACGCTGAACTGCCGCTCCCGCTAATCCCCCATGCAGACGCTCCCAATGCCTTAAACGCGTCAAAAAGTACGCTGTACTCGCCGTGTTCTTTCATTAGCACGGAACAAAAATCATTGGGGAGGAGCCCGAGGGGAGTTCCATTTTTTAAATCGCGTGCAATGCGAAGCGCCTCTTCTTTTGCCTCGCTGTGACCAACGGGCCAAATCTGTCCGAAATGAGCGTCGAGCGCTGCAAAGTACGGGGCGGTCAGACAGCGCCACGCGGGAATCACAACAGCGCCGCGCAAGGAGCAGCCGGTCATGTCAAGGTCTTCAAGGATGTCTCCTATTCCGGATGCCAATGCGGCCTGGGCGCGCCGGCAAAAGAACGGAACGTCAGCCCCGATCTGCGCGGCGCATCCTTCTACGCAATATCCCTGAAGCTGGAGCCATTCAAGAAGCGCTGCGGCGTTGCCGCTTCCGCAGCCAAGCCCTGTTCCGGGAGGAACGCGCTTTTCAAGCAGCATATCGAGAAAAGGCACGTCCGAGGACTGTCGCCGAACAACGTCAAGCGTTTTGAGAAGGATGTTCTGACCTTGAATGATATCCGAAGAATATCTGAACTTAACCCGCACATTATCTGTCATACTGCGGTTAATTGTCAATGATTCGAGGGCGCTGATCCTTAAAAAAACTGAAGTAAGTTCATGATATCCTGAGGGCAGCTTTCCTGTAATTCTCAATGTCAGGTTAATTTTTCCGCTGCTTGGGATAGTTTTCATGCAACATTCTCCTCATTTTTTACTTAGATGATAAAAAAAGAGGCCTTGGGCCTCTTTATTTTTCGTGCGATCATTTCTGTTCTGCGCTGTGCGAGCCGAAGCACGGAGATTGTATCGTTATTTTTCTGACGGTTCAAGCTTTTTGAGCAAAATGCGTTTTTCGCCGACGCGGCGTGTCCATCCTTTGCCGTCTAGGTACTCCATGATGGGCAGAACGTATTTCCGGCTGCTTCCTGTCAGGTCGCGCACCTGCGCCAGCGTAAATCCGCCGTCAATTGCCTGGAGCTGCCCCAAAAGTCCGTTGAGGAGATCGAGCGGCAGGACAAATGTCCCGTCAAGGATGGCGATCAGACCGTTCTTCTTCATCTGTTCCACGAGTGAGTTCAATTCTTTCTGAGGCATGTTCATCTTGCCGGACAGCTCTTCTAAGCATTCAAGGGTCCAGCCGCCGTCGCTACAGAGTTTTAAAAGTCTGTCTCTGTTCGCATTGAACGCTGAATTGTCAACGGGTGTAAATTTCGGAAGAGACACATAGCCGTCTTCAAGTTTGATTCTCTTTTTTTCAATAATTTTGTCAAGTAGGGCGCGTCCCAGTCTGCGCTCCGCTTCGGGAAACTGGTCGTTGATCAAGGCTTCAGGAAGCATTCCTTTTTGATGAGAAAACTCTTCATGATAGGCTTTAAGAGCCCCGCGCAGTTTTTCAACGACGGAATCAAAACGCTCCGCTGAGAGGACATATCCCTCGCCGACACGCACCTGAACAAGGCGTCCGCTCTGTTCAAGTGTATCGAGGATAGGCTGAATGTCCTGACGGCGCTCTTGAACGCGAATCAGCATTTCGCTCAGCGGCAGAGATCCCTGAACGTTGAGAATGGCTGCAATACGCGACTCTCTGTTTTCTGCCCCGCTCAAAAGCATCAGGCGCCTATGCTCGCTGCCGCGTTGTTTTTTGCCTGACGGGCGCAGAGCATACGGATCGAGGACTTCTCCGCCGCCAATTGTCCTTAGAGGGCTGTAAAAGCGAATGACAAATCTCTGCCCCAGCGACGCGACAACCGGTTCCTCAAGAACGAGCTGCACGGGGGCGCTCTCTCCGGGCTGAAGGCTTTTTTCATTCAAAAGAGATACGCGCGCCAGAACATCTGACGTTCCGATGTGAAGCCGCACTCGCTGCCAATGCTCGAGGGGATCAGCGACAAAGCGCAGCAGCTTCAGCATGACATCAATACAGCTCGTCGGCCGATAAACACCTGCATCGCAGACGACGTCGCCGCGCTTTAAGTCATTCAGCGACAGGTCGTTGAGGCACATAGCAACGCGCTGACCGGCATAGGCTGCGTCTACGGACTTGCCGTGAACCTGAACGGAACGAACACGGGATTTCAGCCCCGTTGGAAAGACTTCTGTTTCATCGCCGGGCGAAATTGTGCCTTTATAAGCTGTGCCGGTGACGACTGTTCCGAATCCGGCGACGGGAAATGCTCTGTCGATGGGCATGAAGAAAGCGCCTTGACGCTCACGAGGCTTTACCTCGTCAACCAAGTCTTCGATGAGTTTTTTCAGAGCGTCAATTCCTTCGCCAGTAACTGAGGACACAGCGGCGACGGGGGCGTTTTCAAGAAACGTCCCTGCTGTGAGCATGTGGATATCTTCCCGTGCCAGCTCCAGCATTTCATCGTCGACGAGGTCTTTTTTCGTCAGGACAACAATTCCATGATCGACGCCAAGAAGGCTCAAAATATCCAAGTGCTCGCGCGTCTGCGGCATGACGCCTTCGTCAGCTGCGATAATCAGCATGACGGCGTCAATTCCAGAAGCACCTGATACCATTTGTCTGATGAAGCGCTCATGTCCGGGAACGTCTATAATGCTGATAACTCGTTCGCTTGGCAGGACAAGCGGCGCAAATCCCAGCTCAATCGTGATGCCGCGTTTTTTCTCTTCGCCGAGCCGGTCGCAGTCCACGCCAGTTAGGGCTTTGACAAGCTGAGTTTTTCCGTGGTCAATGTGCCCCGCTGTGCCGATAACCAGAGAAATCTCTCGGCGGCTCATTGGCTCACCGTCAGACTTTCACGAAGCGAGAGCATCAGCTGGTCCTCCTCTTCTGAACGGAGTGTTCTGAGATGAATCAGCAGTTCGTTGTTCCGCGCTCCGGCAATGACAGGAACACTGGCGCGGCGCAGATATTCCTGCAATGCGCCGGCGCTCAGCGTATTGTCCGCTGTCCTGACAGAGACAGCCCAGCCGGGCAAAGGACGCTCGGGATATGCTCCGCCGCCCACGGCGTCGTCGACCGCGACAACTGAGGTCATGAGGCAGAGATCCTGAAGTTCTGCGTCAATCCTCGCACGCAGGGACTCCGCGCGGTTCTTCAGTTCAGCAGCGGGCGTTGCAATCATTGAAAGAGTGGGAATTTTTCTCCACTCTCCGCGCAGATAGAGTCTGAGCGTCGCTTCCATGGCGGCGAGAGTCATTTTATCGCAGCGCAGGGCACGCAGAAGAGGATATTTCCTCAACTTGTCGATAATTTCTTTTTTCCCGACGACGGCGCCGATCTGAGGTCCGCCAAGAAGCTTATCGCCGGAGAACGTTACGACGTCGCAGCCGGCAGCAAGGCACTCTTTGACGGTTGGTTCTCCCTCAAGCCCCAGCGTTTGAGAGTCAATCAGTATTCCGCTTCCGAGGTCTTCGACCATTAAAAGACCGCGGGAATGCGCCAGCTGGGCGAGGTCTTCGCGCGGAATCACAGAGACAAAACCGGTGATTCTGAAGTTTGATGGATGGACTTTGAGGAGCATGGCTGTGTCGTCTGAGATCGCCGCCTCGTAATCTTTCAGGTGCGTTCTGTTGGTACAGCCGGCTTCGACAAGTTTTGTTCCAGCAAACTGCATAATGTCGGGGATTCTGAATGAACCGCCGATCTCTACGAGCTCACCGCGCGAGACGACGGCTTCTTTATTGCCTGCAAGAGCCGCAAGGCACAGAAGGACAGCGCTGGCATTGTTGTTGACGACTACAGCAGCCTCAGCCCCTGTCAGCTGACACAGCAGCCATTCAATATGCGAGTTCCGCTGACCTCGGCTTCCGCTTTCGATGTTGTATTCCAGAGTGCTGAATCCGCGTGCAGTTGCTTCAACCGCGTCGGCAGCTTCGGGAGCGAGGCACGAACGTCCAAGGTTTGTGTGCACGACAACGCCTGTGCAGTTCAAAACCGGGCGCAGACTGGTATGCTGGCGTCTTTTCAGTTCCTGGCGCATCTCGGCAAAGAACAAAGTTTCATCGTACCGCTCAATTTCGCGGTCAAGAATCAGCGAACGCCAGCGGTCCAAAGCACTGCCGCAGATACGTTTTAGGCTGTCTCTGTCGACGATGTCTTCAAACCCCTTCAGTCTCTCGTCAGAAAGGATTTTGTCCATTGAAGGAAGAGAGCGCATCATTTCCTGGACGGACTCTCTACGCAGAACTTTTTTAGCCAATATCAACACTCTCCCGAATCTGTTTTTTTCACGTGGAAGTTTTTAAACATAATGATATAATCTTTATGCTGTGCTTATTATGACACAAATTCTC
Source organism: Pyramidobacter sp. (assembly GCA_034101315.1). Lineage (GTDB taxonomy): Bacteria > Synergistota > Synergistia > Synergistales > Dethiosulfovibrionaceae > Pyramidobacter. Next base: position 1,923 of record JAXEJY010000094.1, on the reverse strand, counting down.
AAAATCGGAGGAAAAAGAATGATTAAAATTGACGCCAGAGGAAAAGCCTGTCCCGAACCTGTCATGATGACAAAAGCCGCGCTTGAAAGCGCGCCGGAAGCTCTTTGCGTGGTTGTCGACAACCCTGAAGCTGGTCAGAATGTATCGCGCTTCATGAAAAGCAAGGGCTACACCGTCAGCCTTTCAGCAGAGGGCGCTGACATCACCGTTGAGGGAGTTCTCAGCAATTGCGCCTGCACTGTGGCACAAGCGCCGGCCGAGACGCCAAAGCCCTGTTCAAAGCGCGCTGTGTTCATCTCGCATAAAACGCTTGGCGGAAATGATGAACAGCTCGGCGAGGTCTTGATTAAGGCGTTCTTGGGCACGCTGACACAGCTCGACGACTCGGAGCGCCCCGCTGTTGTCGCCCTGATGAACGAAGGCGTCAAGCTTGCTGTTCAGGGAACTTCAAGCGCTGAAGCTCTTCAGGACTACATCGCCAAAGGAGGCACAGTCCTTGTCTGCGGCACATGCTTGAAGCACTTCAACCTGATGGACCAGCTGGGCGCGGGAACTGTCTCCAACATGTACGAGATCGTCTCTGCGCTGCTTGGCGCCCAGACCCTGACGCTCTAGTTCTGAACAGTTCATAGATGGAAGCCCTCGCGCTTTTGCGCGCAGGACTTCCATTTTTGTTTATTAAAGGAAAGCGTCCAGTTTTCCGCACTCCCCGCCGGGAGAAAGATAACGGACTTCGCAGTGCAGAGTAAATCCCGTCCGATGGAGAATTTCCTCGCGAATTTTCCGAACAAGGGCAAACACGTCTGCCGACGTAGCGTGTCCTAAGTTGACGATGAAATTGGCATGGCGCTGGCTGACCTGAGCGTCGCCGACGCGCGTCCCCTTTAAGCCCGCTCTGTCAATGACCATGCCGGGAGGCCCGTACTGCTCGTACAAATCAGCGTCATTGCTGAAAACTGAGCCGCAGTTTGGCAGATTTAAAGGAAATTTTCCGCGGCGCTCTGCAAGGATGTTCAGCATCTGGCGGCGCACCTCTTCTGGGCTCTTCTGCGTCAGCTGAAGCTCAGCCCCAAGAACAATAGAACCGTCATCCTGAAATACAGAGTGTCTGTAGGAAAAGCCGCACTGCGCCTGCTGTTTCTCTGCGACATCTCCGCTGCGTGCCAGAACAGTCACTTTTGACACCACATCGCCGATGTTCTGACGCAGACTGCCGCCGTTCATAAAGACAAGTCCTCCGATGTTTCCGGGGATTCCTACGACGTGCTCAATTCCCGACAGGCCGCGCGACGCGCAGGCACGGGCAAGAGCAGGCGCCCACACGCCAGCCTGAGCGCGCACGGTTGTTCCGTCAAAAGCGCAGCCGCAAAAACGCCCGCCTAGCCTGACAATGACGCCGCGGAACCCCGCGTCGTCAAAAAGAATGTTTGAGCCGTGTCCAAGAACAAACATCGGAATGCCGCATTCTTCAGCCGCTTTGACAGCATTGCGCACGTCCTCGGCGCATGATGGCTCGACGACATAATCCGCTGGGCCGCCTATTTTCCAATGCGACAGTGTACTGAGCAGCACGCGGCTGCGCCACTCAAGCCCCAGACGCGTGAGTTTTTCTTCGAATTTTGGAGACATTCTTCTTTTCCTCGTGTGTTCCGTTCGACGCGGAACGTGTATTTTTCGGTTCAGGACGAATCAGACACTTTTCAGCGTACCCTATCAGATCTTCTCGTCCGGCTTTGCGCAGCGCCTCCAGCACCAGCTCTCTGTTTTCTTTTCGCCGATACTGCAGCAGCGCCCTTTGGAGCGCTTTCTCGTGCCCTCCCCGCGCTACGTACAGACGCTCACCGTTTGCAGGATTCAATCCGGTGTAAAACATGCAGGTTGAAAGACTTCCCGGCGTGGGGATAAAGTCCTGAACCTGCTCCG
>JAXEJY010000093.1:0-4720 GCA_034101315.1 Pyramidobacter sp. | reverse complement strand
TGTTGCTACAATGTAGATATGCAAACAAAAAGGAGAGATACACATGACCTCAAGCGTTGACACATCAATCAGAGTTCGAATCGACAGCGGAACAAAAGCCCGTGCGCAGGAAAAATTAGCGCAGATGGGGCTTACCATCTCCGACGCCGTGCGAATGTTTCTTGTGCGCATTGATGAAGACGGACGCTTTCCATTTGTTCCCGAAGTGCCCAACAGCCGGCTCAGAAAAACAATGGCAGAACAAGAAGCCGGAATCGGAACAAAGCAATTCGCAACCGCAGCAGAACTCTTTGACGACCTTGGAATTTAAGAATGCTTCAAATCAACCAGTCATCCCAATTCCGACGCGACGTAAAACGTCAGCAAAAGCGCGGACTCGACATGGACAAGCTCAAAAAGATCATCATCATGCTTGCCGAAGAAAAACCATTGCCAGCCAATTTATACGACCATTCCCTCAAAGGAGTCTGGTCAAAATATCGTGAACTGCACATTGCTCCAGACTGGCTGCTGATCTACCGCATTGACGCCGACGTGCTCTACCTCACGCAAACCGGCAGCCACGACGACCTCTTCAAAGAATAACCCCCGCCAACACAGCGAGCCGCGCCCTCTATCCAGAGAGCACGGCTCGTTTTTTCACATTTTCACACACTACCATTTTACACAGCACTCGTGCAAAACGTGTGCAAAACTTTTACAAAATTTGTTCAAGATTTGTGCAAAATTTTTTCTAAAAACACTCCGGCACGTCGTTGAACGTCATCTGAGCCGCGCCCATCGAGACAGCCTTCGCGATGTTCAGCGGCGTTTTTCTCGCGATGTCGTACACGTCAGACAGAGAAATGTCATACCGCTGAGCAAGACGCCGCGCCGCGCCGACATTTCCCCACTTCGCGCGCCCCGTCTCCGTCTGCGCGACAAGAGACGTGAAAATCGTCCACTCCATGCGGTGACTTGAGTGATACCACCTGACCGCCTCCACAATTTCCTTCCACCTGACTGCGCCGAGAATCGGATCAGCGTTGTCAATCATCAAGTCCTCAATGATGAACTCATGCCCCTCAAGCTTTCGAAGACCGCTGCGCACCTTCACACGCTCCTCGCCGTACCGGCTGAACAGCGCCTCCTTCAGCTGCTGACGCGTCGTCATAGGCGCTTTGCCCAAGAGAGAGGGAATACCGCGCCAGCAGCGTCTGGCAATCGCGTCAATCAGACGCGCGAGATTTTTAATTTCCGTCGCCTCAGACATTATGCGCCTCTCCCCTTCCTTCCGCTTCAGGATTTTCAGCGATTAGACCTCTTCCCCTCCGAAGCTTTTATTAACGTCATCACAATTGCCGTCGTATTTACGCCAGTCGTCCTCGAAAAGCTCCTCCCACGCCTGCGTTAAAAGATTGCGTTTTTCTTTATCTAAGAAAATCTCCTTTTTCTCAAGCAGTTCCCCAAGAGCAACGGCACACGCCATCATCTCCATCGCCTGATACACAATCCCGTCATAGTTGCCGAGAATCACATTGCGGCAGTCTTTCGGCGTTCCCTCATCGTAGATGAAGCCGTTCTCGTCTTCACCGACTCGAACTCGCCCCGCAAGAGCCTGAACAATTTCCTCCCGCTCCATGTTGCACGAATCAATAAAATCTATACCCATGCCGTATTTCGACATTGCCTAGCTCCTCCTTTTGTTAATTAAACCGAAACGCCTCTTTTTTCGCACAGCGCAAGGACGCCCGTCAAAACCTTATACAGCGATTCATTCGCCGCCTCTTCCCATTCTCCGTTCGTGTCCCCTTCAACGAGATACTGAAACTGCGTAAGATTGCCCCTGATGTTGATGATGTCAAACAGAATCGGACTCTTTCCAGTTCTCATTGCTCCACGCCCCCGAACAAATCCTCATCACCAATCGCCCACACTGACACCTGCGTCCAGTCCTCATTCCCGTACACACGCCGTGCCGATACTTCCATAATCTGAGAGTCATCTGCAAGTATTCCGGCAGGCGCCAGACAATCCTGAATAACCTTAATTCGATTATCTAAGTCCCAGCGGCGTTTTGAACGTGAGCAGAAAACATACCGTACCGCGGCAGCCCCCTCATACGGCGTCGACAGCTTCACCATACTGCACAGAAGAGATGACGCCATAGACTGCCAGTCGCGCCCTTCTTTTGTCTTATACCGCCGACCTCCGGCAGATCGATACACATGATTCGCCGTCGGCGGCAGTCCGGCAATCGTACACTGACACAATAGAGTCATGGGCTGCCCCCTTTCATTTAGAATTATCATTTCATTTTCGCTCACTCCTTGACATTGTGTAATTGTTGTGTATAATTTGATCAAGAAGGAGGCAGAGCGAATGAAGCGTCAGATAATAATCAAACGGCTCCAAGCTATGGGATTTACATTTGATCACCACGGTTCACGACACGACATTTACAGACGCGGCAAAGAAACGCGACAAGTACCTCGGCACAATGACATCAACGAGATCACAGCAAAGGAGATCTTAAAAGACAAGTAGCGCAGAGGGGGCGCAGCTCCCTCTGTCCACATAAAACAAAGGAGATTACACATGAAAGTCATCTATCCCGTTATCTTCACCCAAGGAAAAGACGTTGTTTTCGTCGATATCCCTGATTTAGGAGTCGTCACAGAGGGAAACGATATGTCAGACGCTTTCGATATGGCACGAGACGCTATCGGTCTGCAATGCGTTTCAATGAGAAACCACAAGGAAACAATACCTTCCCCCTCACCCATGAACACTGTCAGCGCTGAACAAAGCCGCTTTGCCCAGTGGGGCACAGGCATAGTTTCCCTTGTAGACCTTGACATTGACGAGTATCAGCGCTCAATCGAAAACAAAACCGTCCGGCGCAACGTCGCCCTCCCCAGCTGGATTGACTACGCCGCTGAAAAAGCAAAAGTCAACGTCTCCAAAATACTTCAGGAAGCCCTGATAAAAGAACTCCATCTGACACGCGGCTAAACGCCTAGACAGCTGCCGGACCTCTTTCTGGAGGCCCTGCTTTTTTACTCAGTCAGCAGACGCTGCGTTGTCAATGTTCTAGGCGGAGCTATGCTCTTGACCAGAACAATCTTCTCAGGCTTCCACGACGCATACCCCCGCAGCTCATCGCTGCCCGGCATATGATCCGGTACGTCCTGCCACGAAATCATCTGCTGAATCGCAGTGATGTACGCCCGGCGGAAAACCGGCTCCATGTCCCGTTCCGCGTTACACAGTCCAGTCCAGCCGCCGCACGCTTTCAGCGCCCAATGAATGCGCGGGTCGTCAAAGCGCACAGACTGTCCGCCCTTCACCGTACTCAGCGCATCGCGCACAGCCTTCCACGCAGCAACAGAACGCTGATCCGGAGTTCCCGTCAGCGCTAAACGAAGGTCTGCGGCGTTCGGGCAAAAGCGTGAGCAGTTGCCGTTCAGACCAGAAGCGTGGATTGATAGCGCCGTCTCAACCTGAGCAATGCTCAAATCATGCAGCAGATCGAATGCCAGACGCATTGCTCCCTTTGTCCACGGGACAGCGCGGTAATACTCCGCCGCAGTAGTCATCAGCTCACAGAATCTTTTCCAGTCACGTTTGTCCATTCACAGCACCTCCTCTCCCGCCTCAGCGCGGTAATATTTCATTCCAGTCCGGCGGCTCTTCGCCGTAGTCAGGGACGCTTTGTCCAGTACGTCGCAGTGTGCGAGGGCTTTCCGCGTCACCAGCCAACCAATTCCCGATAAAGCGCTCCATGTCAGTGTAGTGGCGCCCTTTTGTCTGCATCCATCGCAGAGCCTTGCGGATCGTCTCTTCGACCGTCCGCTGTCCGTAGGTCTTGCGCCATAGTGCCAGAAGCTCAGGAAGTCTTCCCGGTCTGGGGGCTGCTACCACCGTGCGGATATATGCAATCTGGTTGGCTACCCAAGAGTCGTACGCGCGCGCGTGCGTACACTCTGGTTCCTTATTCTGGTTCTTATTCTGGTTCTTTATCTGGTTCGTAGGAACTGAGTTCCCCTTTTTTGGAACTGAGTTCCCCCTTTCTGGAACTGAGTTCCCCCTTTCTGGAACTGAGTTCCCCTTTTTTTGGAACTGAGTTCCCCCTTTATCGCCGTAAAGTAGGAACTCAGTTCCGGTTTTATCGAAACTTTTGATAACATATTGATTTACATTTCCGCGTCCATTCCCTTTAAGAATCGTGATGTATTTTTTTTCTTCCAGCTTGCAGAGAATGCCGCGAATCCACTTTTCAGATAACCCAGTCTCAACCGCAATCAGTTTTTGTGACGGCCATGACCTCTGCTGTTCACGATTGAAGTGGCGGAGCAGCGCGATCATGGCCAGCTTTTCAGATCCGGTCAGCTGTGCGTCGTCCCACAGAGCAGTCGGCACTCGGATAAACTGCTCCCCACAGACGACAGCCTCTCGCTCTCTGCCCATGCACTCACCTCGCTAGAAAGGGATATAAACATCCTCCTCTGGGGGGAGGGCGAGAGACTCAGCTGGTGAATCTGACCTTGGAGAATCAGACGACAGCCCTTCATCGTCTCTGCCTTCAGCAGCACTGTCAGCACGCCGAGCAGAGCCGGCAAACTGAACATTATCCGCCACGACCTCCGTCACATACCGCTTTTCGCCCGATTTCGACTCATACGAACGGATAGAGATACGCCCCTCTACAAGGACAGAACTGCCTTTTTTGAGATAGCGT
>JAXEJY010000092.1:0-17537 GCA_034101315.1 Pyramidobacter sp. | reverse complement strand
TTAGTGTTACAATCACCCATAGAAAGACTCCTCTCTTTTCCCGTATGGTGGTGTTTTGGGTGATGCTATCTTACAGGAAAAAACGGGGTCTTTCTATTTTTTTACGCGACCGCGTTTACACAAAATATTTTACGCTCTCTGCAAGTACATGCACAAAAACAGAGATTTTTACATCGACGCGCTGGAGTACATGGGTCAGAACAATCTCAGCGAATATCTTCTGGAGTTTTATTTTGAGCTTCTTAAAATCCATCTCGACACGATTTACGCGCAGCTGGGCTACAAACTGGCTGTCGATGAACTGTATCTGATGGCTCGAATGGAGGCGCACGCCTACGTCGGAATCATCATGGACTGGGTGAAAGCCGGCATGAACGACGACTACATGAACTACTTTGAACAGCTTCACCGCATTAACCGCCTGGAAAAATCGCGCTACTCGATGTTTTTCGACGCAAAAACGCCGGGCGGCAAATAGACGCAAAAAAAACAGGGAGCTTTCGCTCTTTTGAGCGAAAGCTCCCTGTTTCGTTTTTAGCGCACTTCCTGACCGGTTGCGTAGAGGTTGACGATGTTCAGAATGACTTCGACGGCTTTTTCCATGGCTTCGATGGAGATGTACTCATACTTGCCGTGGGCGTTGTGGCCGCCGGTGAAGATGTTGGGCGTCAGCAGTCCGCGGTAGGAGAGCTGAGAACCGTCTGTGCCGCCGCGGACGGGGTGGACGTGAGGCTTCAGCCCTGCCATTTCAATGGCCTTCAGCGCGGTGTTGACGATGTGCATTTCCTTGCGGATCAGGTCAGCCATGTTGTGATACTGGTCGTGCATCTCAAGCGTCGCCAGCTCGGCGCCCCAGCGCTCGTTGACCTGACGGACAAGCGTGCGGACCATTTCCTTGCGCGCTTCAAAGCGGGCGCTGTCGTGGTCGCGGATGATGTAGCTCAGCTCGGCACTCTCGCACGTGCCCTTGACGCTGGTCATGTGGTAGAAGCCCTCGTAGTTGTCGGTGTGAGCGGGAGTCTCTGCCGGAGGGAACGTCGAGGCAAGGTCCATCGCGACGAGGCAGGCGTTGATCATGGTGTTCTTCGACTTGCCGGGGTGAACGGCGCGTCCCTTGATGGTGATGCGCGCCTGAGCGGCGTTGAACGTCTCATAGGCGAAATCACCGGCTGCGCCGCCGTCGACGGTGTAGCAGAAGTCGGCGCCGAAGCGGTCAAGATCCCACAGCGAAGCGCCGTGTCCGACTTCCTCGTCGGGGCAGAAGCAGACGCGCACGGCGCCGTGCTTGAATTCGGGGTGCTGAATCATGTACTCAAGAGCGGCGACGATCTCGGCAATTCCGGCTTTGTCGTCGGCGCCCAGAAGGGTTTTGCCGTTCGTGACGATGAGAGAGTTGCCGACGTAGTTTTTCAGCTCAGGAAAGACGGACGGCGAGAGGACGACGTTCTCTTCAGCGTCAAGGACGACGTCGCCGCCGTCGTAGTTCTCGACGATACGAGGATCGTTGCCGACGTCGGTCACTTCAAGAGCCGTGTCGATGTGAGCGCAGAAGGCGATTGTGGGCACGTCGTTGCCGGCGTTTGACGGAAGTGTTCCGTAGACGTAGGCGTGTTCGTCGACGACGACGTCGGACAGTCCGAGCGCTCTCAGCTCCTCGCCGAGAACTTTGGCGAGGTCGTGCTGGCAGGGCGTGCTGGGGACAGTTTCACCGCGCTCTTTTGACTGAGTGGGGATTTTCGCGTAGCGGATAAAGCGTTCAGCTGCTGAAGACATAGTGATTTTTTCCTCCTAATTGTGCAAAAAAGACGTTTTTTTAGTCGCAGAGATACACGCCAAGCAGGTCGGCGCACGCCTTGACGGCTGTGACGTGTGTGCGTTCATAGAAATGTGAAGCGTCGACGCCGGGGCCGATGCAGGCATAGTTGAAGTCCTTGCCGGCAATGACGGCGAGCGAGGCGTCAGATCCGTAGCGGTAGTGCGTGTCGACGCGGTACGGAATGCCGTTTTTCTTCGCCAGAGTGACGAGGCGGTTTCGGTATTCAAAGTCGTAGGGTGTGCGGCTGTCGCGCGCCACGACGGTGACGGCGCGCTCGCTGGAGTTCGTCTCCGGAGCGACGATGCCGATGTCGAGCGACAGACATTCTGTCACGCCCTCAGGCACGTAGGAAATGCCGTGTCCCAACTCCTCATAGTGCGTGATGTTGAAGTAGACGGTGTGCGACGGACGGACGCCGGCTTCAGTCATGGCTTTGATGACGCCGAACATGGCGGCAATGCAGACTTTGTCGTCAAGATAGCGGGATTTGATGTAGCCGTTGGGGCGAACTTCAAGGCGGTGGTCGAAGAACACGAAGTCGCCGACTTCAATGCCCAGAGCGCGCGTCTCCTCGGCGGACGACGTGTCCTCGTCAAGGCGGACTTCCATCGTCTCATTCGTGCGGGGGAACGTGTCGCACGCCTCGCCGAACGCGTGGCGCGACGCTTTTTCGTTCAGCAGCGTTCCGCGGATCATCGCGCCTTCGCTCGTTCTGACCCACAGATTTTCGCCGTCAAAGTTCTGCCACGCAAATCCGCCGATGGGCAGAAGACGCAGACGTCCGTTCGGCTTGATCATGCGGACAACAGCACCGAGCGTGTCAGTGTGAGCGCCGACAAGACGCGCGCCTTCATCGCTGGCGCCAGCCATGCGCGCAAACAGAGCGCCCTTGTTGTTCTTTTCTACTTTCAGTCCAAAGCGTTCAAACTCGCGTTCACAACGCGCCAGAGCCTCGCGGCAGTCGCCCGCGACAGACGGAATGGCAAGAAGCTCGGCGTTCAGGTCAAGAACGTATTTCATATCGATGTTCAGCACAGCGCAGTCCTCCTGTAAAAAGAGGCCCCTCAGAAAAGCGAGGGGCCCGTGTTGATTTTTTAACGCGTGTAGTGAATCTCTCCTGCACGGTGGCACGCCACGAAATGACCCGGCTCGAACTCGCGGAGTTCGGGCAGCGTCGTGCGGCACTGATCCTGGCAGAAGCGGCACCGTCCGGCGAAGCGGCAGCCCTTGGGCGGGTTGACGGGGCTGGGAACGTCGCCTTCAAGGATGATGCGGTCGCGCTTCTCTCCGACCTTGGGAATCGGAATAGCGGACAGAAGAGCCTGCGTGTAGGGGTGCAGAGGGTTCTTGAACGTGGTCTTGTAGTCCGTCAGCTCGACAATTTTGCCCAGGTACATGACGGCAATGCGGTCTGACAGGTGTTTGACGACGCTCAGGTTGTGAGAGATGAACACGTAGGTGTAGTTGTTCTCTTTCTGAAGCTGGCACAGCAGGTTGAGAACCTGAGCCTGAATGCAGACGTCAAGAGCGGAAACCGGCTCATCGAGGACGATGAACTCAGGATCGAGCGCCAGAGAGCGGGCGATGCCGATTCTCTGACGGCGGCCGCCGTCAAGCTCGTGCGGATAGGCGCCGACAAGGCGCTGCGCCAGACCAACTGTGTCCATCAGCTTGCTGATCTTCTTGTCCATCTCCTGACGGCTGGAGCACATCTTGTTGACGATGAGCGGCTCAGCGATCAGTTCGGAGACAGAAAGACGCGGGTTGAGGCACGAATAGGGGTCCTGGAAGACGATTTGGACGCGCTTGCGCATCTCTTTCATCTCGCCCGCGCTGAGTCCGACGATGTCTTTGCCCCAGAACTTCACCTCGCCCGACGTGGGCTCGAGCAGACGGATCATCGCGCGTCCGAGCGTCGACTTGCCGCAGCCCGATTCGCCGACAAGGCCCAGCGTCTCGCCTCTGTTGACCGTGAACGAGACGTCGTCGACAGCGTGAAGCAGACCGCGCGGCGTTGTGAAATATTTTTTCAGATGGCTGACTTCAACCATAGGCTGGGAGTTATTCATATTTTCAGTCATGAGTGTCATCCCTCCTCAGTCTTACTTCTGAAACTGCCGCGCCTTGACAGGGCAGGCGACAAAGTGGCCGGGCTCAATTTCGGTCATCGCGGGCGTGCAGCTGGAGCAGCCCTCTTCTGCGTAGGGGCAGCGCGGGTGGAAGCAGCAGCCCGAAGGCAGATTCGTCGGGTCAGGCATGAGACCGTGAATGACCTTCAGCTCTTCCTGATCGGAGTCGAGATCCGGCAGAGAGTTGAAAAGCCCTTCCGTGTACGGATGCGCTGTGCGGTTGTAAATCGCCTCCGTCGTGCCGTATTCGACGACGCGTCCGGCGTACATGATGGCGACTTTATCGCACATTTCAGCGACGATGCCCAAGTCGTGCGTGATCATGATCATCGAAGTTCTGAACTTCTCTTTCAGTTCGTGCATGAGTTCAAGGACCTGAGCCTGAATCGTCACGTCAAGCGCCGTCGTCGGCTCGTCAGCGATGAGCAGCGTCGGGTCGCACGCCAGAGCGATGGCGATGACGACGCGCTGCTTCATGCCGCCCGAGAACTGGTGCGGATAAGCAGTGCCGCGCTCGCGCGGAATGCCGACGAGCTCAAGCATGTCGCCCGCGCGCTTCATGGCGTCGGCTTTTGAGCCCTTGCTGTGAAGCTCGACCATTTCGGCGATCTGATTGATGACCGGCATGACCGGGTTCAGGCTCGTCATGGGATCCTGGAAGATCATGGCGATTTTCGCGCCGCGAATGCTGCGCATCTGCGCTTCGCTGACATCGAGAAGATTTTCGTTCTGGAAGACGATCTCGCCGGAGACGATTTTCGACGGCGGCGTCGGCAGAAGACGCATGATTCCGAGCGCTGTCGTCGTCTTGCCCGCGCCCGTCTCGCCGACGAAGCCGAGCGTTTCGCCGTAGCCCAGCTCAAGATTCAGTCCCTCGACGGCGTGAACCGTGCCGCTTTCGGTGACATAGTGAATGGTGAGATCCTTAATCTGAAGGAGCGTATCCTTTTTTACGTCAGTCATGATAAAAGCTCCCCCTTATCGTTTCAGTTTGGGATCAAGCGCGTCGCGCAGACCGTCGCCGAGGAAGTTCAGCGCAAGAATGGTCAGCATGATAGCCAGACCGGGATACAGCGTCATGTGCGGGAAGTCGCGGATATACTGACGGCCGCCGGAGAGCATCGCGCCCCACTCAGGATAGGGCGGCTGAATGCCCAGACCGATGAACGAAAGTCCTGCGGCGTTGAGGATTGCAGAAGCAACGCCGAGCGTGGACTGAACGATAATCGGCGCCATGCTGTTGGGAATGATGTGCTTGAGGATAATGCGCAGGTCAGACGAGCCGACAGCGCGCGCCGCTTCGACGAATTCCATACCGCGAATCGTCAGAACAGAGCCGCGGACGATACGGGCGTAGTTCGGAACGGCAGAAATGCCGACGGCGATCATCAGGTTGTACAGCCCCGGTCCGAGCGCGGCGGCGATGGCGATGGCGAGAAGCGTCTGAGGAACGGCAAGAAGAACGTCCATGACGCGCATGATGAGGTTGTCAATCCAGCCGCCGTAGAAGCCCGCGACAGCGCCGAGAAGTCCGCCGACGACGAGCGCGATGCCGACGGCGATGAAGCCGACCTGCAGAGAGACGCGCGCGCCGTAGATGAGACGGCTCATGATATCGCGGCCGAACTCGTCAGTCCCGAGCCAGAACGACGAAGAAGGAAGTTCGAACATGTGCTCAAGATCCTGATCCGCGTATCCGTAGGGCGCCAGAACGTCGGCGAACACCGCGAGGAAAACAAGGAAGAGGATGAAGAACAGTCCGAACATGGCGAGGGGGCTTTTGCTGAGGCGGTGAAGGACGTCAGCAAACGGACCGCGTCCGACTTTCTTTGTTTCTACAGCCTGTTCGTTTACCATGTGTACGTGCCCCCTTTACTTGTACTGAGCCTTAATGCGGGGATCCACATAGGCGTACAGAATGTCGACAAGAAGGTTCACAATGCCGAACGCGACGGCGACAAACAGAACGCCGCCCTGGACCATGGGGTAGTCGCGCGCCATAATCGACGTGACCATCAGGCGTCCGATGCCGGGAATGGCGAAAATGGACTCGGTCAGAATAGCGCCGGCGAGAAGATGTCCGAACTGAAGACCGCAGATGGTGACGACGGGGATAAGAGCGTTGTGAAGCGCGTGAACCCAGATGACGATGGACTCTTTCTGTCCTTTGGCGCGGGCGGTTCTGATGTAGTCGGCGCGGACGACTTCAAGCATTGAAGAGCGCGTCATGCGCGTGACCATTGAAATCGCCTGAGCGGAGAGCGCGACAGACGGAAGAACCATGGCGCGGAACGTGCTGAATCCCGAAGCGGGGAACCAGCGCAGCTGGACGGAGAACAGGAGGATCAGCAGAAGACCCAGCCAGAAAACGGGCATGGAAAGCCCGACCATGGCGAGGATCATCGTGATCGTGTCAAACATAGAGTATTGTTTTATCGCCGATATGATGCCGCATGGCATACCTATAATGATGGCGATGATCATGGCGAACGCCGACAGCTTCAGCGTTGCGGGGAACGCCGCCAAAAGCTCGTTGAACACGGGACGGCGCGAAGCGTACGAGCGGCCGAGGTCGCCTTCAAAGACGGCTTTGTAGAGGTACGTGCCGAAACGCACCCAGAACGGGTCATTCAGACCTTCTTTTTCTCTGAATTCCTGAATGGCCTGCTCAGTTGCCATGTCGCCAAGCACCATTTTCGCGGGGTCGCCCGGCGTCAGGTAGAGCAGCGTGAATACGCAGAAGGCGACGCCGATGAGCACTGGAATGAGAAACAGCACACGGCGGAAGATGTAACGTATCATCGTCTAGCCTGCCTTTCGTATAAGAAAAATCGTCCGCGCCGGCGCGCGGACAAAACACGGCGCGGGGGTGTGAGTCATAAATCAGGCAGGGGAGAAGTGAGACTCCCCTGCCTGATTTTTTGTTCCATTACAGCTTTTTCTGCAGAAAGTTTTTACTTCTCGAAGTACACTTCGCGGAACGAGTGAACTTCGTTGGTCGCAGGAGCAAAGCCTTTCACGAACTTCTGCGTTCCGGCGATGGACTCGTCGTTGTGCAGGTAGACCATAGGACGTTCGCGGTTGAGGACTTCCTGAGCCTTCTTGTAAATCTCGCGGCGCTCTTCGCCGTCGGGCGTCATGCGGCCCTTGTCAAGGAGATCATCAAATTCCTTGTTGGAGAAAAACGTGTAGTTGGATCCGGCGTCAGTGCCGAGAATTCCGGCAAGGGCGAAGTTGGGATCCGGAACGGTGGTGACCCAGCCGAGCAGGAACATGTCGTGTTTCTTTTCCTGAAGACCGTTGAGGTAGGCGCCCCACTCAAGGACCTTGATCTCAGTCTCGATGCCGATCTTCTTCAGCTGAGCCTGCATGATGGTCGCCATGTCAACGCGCTCCTTGCGCTCGTTCGTCCAGATTTCGAACTTGGTGCCGGGCTTGATGCCGGCTTCGGCAAGCAGCTTCTTGGCAAGTTCGACATCCTGCTTGTGAGCGGGAAGATCCTTAGCGATGGAGTACTTGATCGCGACGGGAAGCATGGAGGTGGGGGTGACGCCGACGCCGCGCCAGACAGCTTTCTGGACGAGGACGGTGTTCAGAGCCGCGTCGATGGCGGTGCGGACGCGCACGTCATTGAACGGAGGCTTGACGCAGTTGAAGCCCATGTAGGTGATGGACGTCTGAGGACCGCGGTAGAGCACGAGGTTCTCGTTCTCTTCAATGCGCTTCAGGTCGTTGGTGACGATGGGGAAAGCGATGTCAACGTCGCCGGCTTCAAGCTGGACTGTGCGGGCAGTCGGCTCGGGGACGGAGCGGACTTCAAGATACTTGTATGCGGGTTTCTTGCCCCAGTAGTCGTCGAAGCGCTCAAGGACGTACTTGTCGTTCTTGTTCCAGCTGACATACTTGAAGGGACCGGTTCCGATGGGGTTGAAAACCTTGTTGTTGTCGTCGCAGTCCTTGGCGACCTTGGCGTTGATGATGGAACCCCAGCTGTGCGTCAGAGAGGAGAAGAAGGAGAAGTCTGGCTTCTTCAGGTAGACGACGACGGTATAGTCATCGATGACCTTGACGTCTTTGACGTTCTCGGAGTAGGACTTGATCTTGGCGCCTCTGTCGGTCGTGGCGCGCATGATTGAGTAGCGGACGTCCTCAGCCTTCAGCTCGTCGCCGTTGTGGAACTTGACGCCTTTGCGGAGGTAGAACTTGTACTCAGTGGGCGTGGGGAATTCCCATTTCTCGGCAAGACCGGGAACGAGCTCTCCGCCGTCAGCCATGAAAATCAGAGTGTCGTAAAGCTAGAAGCAGGCGCGGGAACTGGGCATGTCGTTGTGGTTAATAGGATCCATTGTGGTGGGATCGTACTGGTCAGCAACGACAAGGGTGTCCTTTGCCATCGCGGCGCCGCAGAACAATGCGCTGCACAGGACAAGGGCAAGAGCTGCAAATACGCGACTTTTCTTCATAAACACATCATCTCCGTTTTCTTTAATCTGAGGCGCTGCCGCAAAAACTCTCTCCCGTCAGCAGCGCCGTTCTGTCGGGAGACCTGAATAAAGCTTTCTGCACAGCTGTAATTATCGCTTTTTTTGACCCGTAAGTCAACGGGTTATTCATGTATAGAAGAAAGTTATGAAAAAATATAAACGAAAGGGAAATCCGCGCGCCATCTTGCACGGCGCGGCGTGCAGCCGCAAAAAAACAAGCGTCCGCGAAGAAGCGCAGGCTGCGTTTTCTTCGCGGACGCTTGGCGTCTGGTTCTTTTATTCGATTGGTTCAAGTTCCTTCAGGCCGTCGCCGGCGTTTTTGTCCAGCGTGTGGACGGAGAAGTACAGCGTTTTCTGGCGTCCTATTGAGTCAACGGCTGTCAGATGATGGCGTCCCGGGCGCATTGTCCAGAGGTACGGAAATTCCGCGGTTCCGCTTCCGGCAAATTTTCCGTCGACGAACCAGAAAATTTCGCCCGTCCCTTCGGCGCGGAAAATAAGCCGCGCGCCTTCTTCGTGGCGCAGATACGACGCGCCGGCAAGCGGCGAGGCGATCGTCATTTCGCCGCTGCGCTCGCGCGGACTCTCCATGTAGGCTGAAAGCTCCTTCGGCCATACGACGACGACTTTTCCCTTCTCAAGGCGGTGGAGCGTGCAGACGCCAGCCGGAGAAATTCCCTGAATGAAATGCTCCTGAATCGTGCGCGGGCAGAGCGCGGACGGTACAGCGCCTGAAAGCGAGCACACTCTTCGCGTTCCGATGCCGCCGGGAGGAGGCGGCGGAGACTCCGGCGGCAGGGCGCGGATCGTCTTGAGGGCAGCCGGAGCCGCCGCGCCGAGGCCGACAAGCCCCGGATGCGGTTCGCCGCGCGGGTCGCCGAGCCAGACGACGAGCGTCCATCGGCTGTTCCAGCCGGCAGTCCACGCGTCGCGGAGGCCGTATGACGTCCCCGTCTTGAACGCCATGCGGACGCGCGGCGTATCCAGAGAGCGCAGGAGTGTTGGTTGCCGCTCTGGAGATGAGAGGATGTCCGTCGTCAGCCATGCGCTCTGCGGGGAGAAGGCGTCTTTTTCGACACACGGGGCGTTCTCGTCAAACCGCGGTTCCACAAGGCGTCCTTGGCGCGCCAGCGCGGTCACAGCGCGCGCCAGCTCAAGCGGCGACACTTCACAGCCGCCGAGAATGAGCGAGTCGCCGTAGTGCGCGGCGCTTTGGGTGAGACGCGAAAATCCGAGCTGTCTGAATTTCTGGACGACCCGCTCGCCCTCAGCCGCCCGCAGGGCGCGCACGGCAGGGACGTTGAGCGAATCGACAAGAGCGCTGGCAGCGCTGACAGGGCCGCGGTAAATCCTGTCAAAGTTGCGCGGCGCCCGTCCCGACAGAGAAAGAGGCGTGTCTGCCATGAGCGACTGCGGACTGAGACTTCCGTCTTCAAACGCCATGGCGTACACGAACGGCTTGAGCGCGGAGCCGGGAGAACGGAATGAAGAAGCGCAGTCAACCCAGCTCGCGTGGGTGTTCTCGTCGCCCCATCGGACATTGGGGACGTACGCCCGAACGGCGCCGGTGTCGTTTTCAATCAGAACTCCTGCCGCAGTAACATCGTCATCCTGCGCGCTCAAAGCCTCGCGCAGCGCCGCGCGCAGAATCTCCTGATACTTTCTGTCGAGCGTCGACGTGATGTCCGGGCTGGACGAAACGCTCATGACTTTTTGGCAGAAAACCCACTCCGCAGACGGCAGAGGCGTCAACCTGTCCGGCAGAGGCTCAGCCTTGGCGCTGCGCTCCTGCGCTGCGCTGATAAGTCCCCGCTCGCGCAGAAGCGATATCGCCCAGTTGCGCCGCGCGAGCGCTTCCGCCGGGTGAAAGTCAGGACGGTACGCCGTAGGCCCTTTAATCATGCACGCCAGAAGAGCAGCCTGAGCGATGGTCAGATCGCGCGCTGAGCGCCCAAACCAGCCGCGCGCGGCGGCTTCAGCGCCTCTCAGGTTGCTGCCCATCGGCGCCATGTTGAGATAGATTTCAAGAAGCTGGTCTTTCGTCCTGACCTGTTCCAGGCGCATTGCCTGCGCGAACTCGCGCAGTTTTGTGGACAGAGTGCGCGGAGCGGGCCAGCACAGGCGGATGATCTGACTCGTAATGGTTGACGCGCCGGAGCGGACGCGCCCTGAGCTGAGGTTGTCCTTCAGAGCGCGGGCAACGCTCAGCCAGTCCACGCCGTTGTGGCTTCTGAACCGGCGGTCTTCAACTTCAACAGCCAGCAGGGGAAGCCAGCGTC
The DNA here is from genome assembly GCA_034101315.1 of Pyramidobacter sp. GTDB lineage: Bacteria > Synergistota > Synergistia > Synergistales > Dethiosulfovibrionaceae > Pyramidobacter. The sequence goes on along the minus strand of JAXEJY010000092.1, from coordinate 6,829 downwards.
CCATGTCAGAAAGAAGGACGGGGAGACAAAACTCCCCGTCCTCTGACAGCGTCACGCTGAGTATCTGCCCCGTATGGTCGCGAACCACCCGCGACCGAGGCCAGTCGGAAAGACGGGCTTCAACAGGAGCCAGGTCGCCCAGAGAGCGCAGACCAATCTGAACAGCTCCGGCAAGCAGCAGTCCTCCGGCAAGGAGCGTGAGTGTGCGGCGTTTCATAATTCTGTCCCAAACGCCTTATTTGATGGTGATTGATTCTGTTTTGCCGAGATATCCGACGCCCTTGTTGCCCAGAGCTTCAGCGGAGACCGGTGGCAGGACGAATGTGCCTCTGCTCACCGCGCGGCAGGGAAGCTCCCACTCAAGGTTTTTCCCTTCGCCCTCCGTCGTCAGAATGAGACGGTCAAAGCGAAGGTCCGCGCGGGCTTCGTAACTCTCTTTCTGCTCCGCAGCCTGTCCTGCGCCCGTGGGCTCAAGTCCGGCGGGCAGAAGGACGCTGACGCGCAGATCGCGCTTGGAGCTGACAGTTCTGACGCGAATCTTCATGATGACTTCCTGACCGAACGCGATGTCGTTCAGCTTGACAGCTTCTTTCGTCTTGGCGTCGACAAAACTGCGCGAGATGCGCACGCCGCGGGCATATGCCGTTGGGGCTTGTGCCGCCACGCCCGACGAAGTCCACGAATACCAAAGCGATCCGCTGCCCGTGACGGAGAGGCGGAAACGTCCGCCGTCCGTTGCGCTCCAGACGACCGGCTTGCCGTCGTATACGGCGAGTTCAGAGCCGTCTTCGCTCATGAGTTTTGCCTGCACGGCGCCGCCTGTGACGTTGTGAGAGAACACTCCCAGCGCCATAATCAGGTTTCCGGCGTCGCGCGCGTCAGACGTTCCGCGTCCGGCAGCAAGTTCTTTGGCGATGCGGGCGGCAAGCTCGCGGCTTCCCGCGCCGCCCATTTCGATGGAGTTCAGGGCAAGGAGTCTGAATCCGGCGTCGCGCATGACGAGAGCGTCTTTACTTCCGGCAACCTCTGTGCCGGCGAGCTCGCGCGCTTTATCCGTCTCGCCCGCAAGGGCAAACGCCGCCGCAAGAAGCGAACGGCCGGAGGGGCTGAGGTCGGAAATGCGCTCTTCAAGCCAGTTCATCCAGCCCAGAGGCGCCTGTTCTGCAAGGGTCAGAACGTAGCAGCCGTAGGCGCGCGTGTCCATGGCTGAAGCGGCGTCGTTCTCGGGCAGGTCCTCCGCCATGTAGCGGCGCAGCCACTGATATCCGGCGGAGAGCGCCGGAGGAGCGATGACGCCCTCTGTCTTGATGGCGGTCATCAGGTGCAGGACAGCCACAGAGCCCCACGCGTCCGTCGCGCCTCCGCGCCAGCTGCTCCACGAGCCGTCATAGAGCTGAAGCGCCGTCAGACCGGCGAGAATGGTGTTCATCTCAATGCGGTTTTCAGACGGGTTGGTCAGATCCTTGTCCGTGGAGCTGAGAAGCGAGGGCAGGTACAGCGCGATCCATCCGCGGGAAACAAGGCGGTCAAGTCCGCAGCCCCACGCGTTGACGCACTCAAGGAGAGAAAGCGCGTCCACAACCGGAGCTCCGGCAATGGAGATTTTCACGTCGCCCGTTCCGGGGTACCAGCCGCCGGGGACTGTAAATTCTGTCGTCCCTTCGCCGACGCTCGCGCCGCCCAGCTGAGAGGAGAGGGGATAGGGGGGACGGATTGACAGAGTACTGCGGCGTTCGTATGTGCGCTCACCGAGCGTGACGCGCGTGACAAGAGCGCCCTCTTCGTTTCCGGCTGCCGCCGTCAGAGCGGGCAGCTGCGGCGAGAGGTCAGCGCGGCGGTCGGACGTAAACGAGACCGCGTCGTTTTTCCAGTCTTTCCCGCCGGCAAAAGCGAGTCCGCCCTCAGGGAGAAGCTGGACAGATCCCGTGCCGTCCAAAGACGGCGTGATGTTCACCGACGCGGAGAACGTGTCGCCGGGGGCGGCAAAGCGGGGCAGAGCTGTGTCGATGACGACGGGGCGCGCGATTTTCGTCTCAGCGCTTGAGCGCCCGAGACGGACGCCGTCCAGTGCGATGGCTTCAACGCGCAGCGCTCCGGAGAACTCAGGGACGTCCACGCTGACCTCCGCCGTTCCTTCAGCGGACAGCTCCACGGAGGGAATCCAGAATGAAAGCGGTTTGTAGTCCATGGCGCGGACGGGCGACATCATGTCGGCGTTCGCCATCAGCTTCATGCGCGCCATTTCGGCATCGTCGCCGCCGGCGGGGTGGAGAAGCGCCGTGCCGCGCGACTCAATAGGCAGAAGCGCGTCGTAAATGTCGCACATTTTGCCGTCCATGCCTCTGCGGCGCGTGAAGAACTCCCACGGGTCGGCGTTGTCACTGCTCGCCAAGAGCAGAATTCCGCGGTCGACGATGCCCACAGAGACAGCGCCTGAAACGGGCTTGCCTTCGGCGTCGGTCACGGTGATTTTTGCCTTCAGAGCGCCGGGTTCGGATTTTTCCGGCGCGTCAACGCTGACGTTCAGACGGCGCGGCGACAGGTCAAGCTTCAGAGGAAGCGCGCCGAGCGCCCTGTACGGCGGCTTTGTGTCAGCGCCTTCGGGACGGACAACCTGAATGGCGCACCAGCCGTTGGGAAGCATGTCTTCTGTGATGTCAATTTCGACGGACGTCTCTTTTTCTTTCATGTCAAACGACATGATGCTCAGCGGCTTGTCGCTGCCGTGAGTCAGAATGGCGCGGCCGGCGAACGGGGCTTTGATGAAAATCTTTGCCTTCTCGCCCGGGCGGTATGCCGCGCGTTCGGCTTTCATCTCCACGCGGTCCGGCATGGCAGCGCCCAGAGACGCTGAGTTGTTCCACGGCTCCCAGACGGACAGGCGCACCGAAGCGCGTCCTTTGGGGCTTGTGAACGTAATCAGATAGTTGCCCTCGGACTTTGTCCTGAAGACATATTCGCCTGTGCCGTTCAGCGTCATCTTCTCGCGGCGCAGCTCAGAAATTTCCTCCTGCCAGGTCATGCGGCTTCCGCTGCCGTCGCTGACCATGACATAGCGGTCCTTGATGTCGCTGACGACGACGTCAATCTGCCCCAGATCCGTTTTTTCGTCCGCGGGCGTCAGAGCCACGAGCTTCAGAACGGCGTCTGTGTTGGGGCGAATCTCGCCCTGCGGCTTCATTACGCCCAGAAGCGCCTCAGTCGGATACACGGGAACGGATGCCGTGCGACCCGTCCAGCGTCCGTTGGCTTCCATGACGCTGAGGCGGACGTGCGCGCGGATGATTGACGGAGCTTTCAGATCAGCTTCAGGCGTCCACGTGACGGAAGCCTTGCCGTTCTCGTCCAGAACTCCTTCGCCGATCGAGCCCGATGTGCGTCCGGCGTCCTTTGCCGTTTCAGAGCCGAAAACATAGCCGGGGAATGCCTTTGAAACATAGGTTTCCGGAACAGTGCTGTACGACATTTCCCACTTCAGACCGGAGCCCATGCCGCCGAACAGATATTCAGCGCCGATGTCAAACGCCGCTTCTTTGCCGGGGTACATGGCGTCGGGCGCTTTGAGGAACGTCTCAATCTGAGGCGGTCTGAACTCCTCAATCTGGACGATGCGCTCGGCGACGGCCGTGCCCGTTCCGGGAACGGTCAGGCGCAGAACATAGCTGCCGCTTTCCGCGGCGGCGGGGATTTCTGTGGCGACTGACGCCGTGCCTCTGGCGTTCAGCGTGACGATGCCCGAAGCGAGCTCAATGCCCCTGCCGGACAGAGACCAGTTCAGAGGGAACTCGCCGGGAACGTCGAGTGAGGTGCTGCGCACAATGGCTTCGGCTTCAAGGCGTTCGCCCGGCTGCCACAGAGAGCGCGCCATAATCCACATGCCTTCGTACGCGTCGTTCCACGGAGCGCCGGAAATGTCGACGTCGCGGCCGGAGAGCTGATTGACTCCAAGGCGCACGAACGACAGACGTCCTTCCTTTTCAACGACGACAAGCGCCGGCGCGAGGTCGGCGCCCCAGCCGTCAGGAACGCTGAACGAGACGGTTCCGTCCGCGTCTGTCGTCCCCGAAAGAAGGAGCTGATTGCTTGAGGAGAACACTTTGACGTCCGCGCCCTCAAGTCCCTGAGTTCCGGCAATCGACGCCGTCCAGACCTGAAGTCCGCGCTTGTACACGCGCGCGGAAACCGCCGTGTCGGTGACGCACAGGATCATCTTTGCCGATGCCCATGTGCCCGAGTCGGCGTTTTGAGCCTGGAGAAGATAAATGCCCTCGCCTTCGCCGAGGAGCGTTGTCAGGTCAACGGCGCGGCGGGTCACTTCGTTTGCGGTGCCGCCGACGCGGTATTTTTTCGAGCCGAGCGGCTTTGCCCAGCGCGTGAAGTCATCGCCCCAAGGGTTCATGTCCAGAGCGGCGACGGGCACGTTGTTGCTGTACAGCTTCCACGCCGTCAGCTCAAGCGTCTGAATGTTGGCAGTTTCAACGGCGACTCGCGGCTTTTCCGCCGGCGTCAGGAACATGCCGGCAGAGGGGAAACGGACTGAAGCCGGCAGGTCGGGCATGATGAACGACTTGACGAAGTCCTCGCTCATCGGGTCGTTGTCGATGCCTGCCAGACCTTTTTTAATCGTCAGCGTCACGCGGCTGCGCGGAGCAAAGTCGCCGAGGATTGTGAACCCGTCGTAGCGGCTGCTTAGTGAGAACGGCACAGAGGGCGACAGCTCAATGAAGCCCTTGACTTTATTCAGGTCAACCTGGCTGTTCATCGACACGGAGATGCTTCCCTGCCCCGACTCGCTCATATCCGCGTCGGAGTCGGTGACGAGCGTTTCTGCGCTCATGGTGAGCGTCGCTTCGCGTCCTTCCGCCTGAGGCAGATCGCCTTTTTCCGGAAGAAGTCCTTCGGAAACCAGAATGCGCAGCGAGCTGCCGTTGATTCTGTTCGTGTCAATAGTGATCTCCTTTGACGGAACCTGACCTCTGATGGAGTAGCCTACAGAGCGTCCTGCGGCGTCGTAGAGGGACAGGAATCCGCGAAGGCGGACGGGGGAAACTTCTGTGCTGAAGTCGAGCCGAATGACCGCCTGGCGCGACTGCGGCGAAAAGCCGATCTGGGTCACGCTGTCAAAGCTGAGCGCCGGACGGCTGAACGTGAAACTCTGAGGTCCTGCCACGAGCTGTCCGTTGGCGCTGCGCAGCCCTGACGGGCCGAAGTCGGCGTAATAGCGGGTTGCCGCCTGAAGGTTCTCGCGCGGAGTAAAGACGAGCTCTTTTGTGCTGACCCATTTTGCTGACCCGGCGATCGCCGGGCGGAACTTGACGGGAATCGCAGAGCCGCGGAGAACTTTGTTCAGCTGCGATTTTTTGACCATCGGAGCGCTGAACGTCACTGTGATTTTAGGGCGCGAGAGCTCAATTTCGCCCTGGGGCGAAAAACGCTCGACGACGATGTCCGCCGCCAGCGCTCCTGCGGCGCAGAAGAGTGACAGCAGGAGAGCTGCGATTACCTTTCGCATAAAAACACCTCCTGTAACAATAGCCTCAAACGGCGTGCGCCGTTAGGGCTTGGCGACATTGACGGGCATCTCTACCTGAACCGGAGCGGCGGGCTCGGGCTTCGCGGGCTGGTTGTAGTACCAGATGCCTCCGGCAATGGCAGCTGCCAGAAGAACGGCAATGGCGACGCGCCACGGCGAGATGGGAGTCTTGCCGCCGACTTTGCCGGTCTGACCGTTAACCATGAAGTTGTAGACTTTCCCGTTGTACTTGAACGATGAAAGCCAGATAGGAAGCATGAGATATTTGAACTTGACGTCGCTGTAATCTGAGCTGACTCTCAGCCCTGATACGTGGTCAGCGCCGTGCTCGCCGCGGATTTTGCTCGTGATTTCGCTTTCGAGGTGATCGGCGATGTCCTGCTGAGCGGTCTCCCAGCCGTCGCGAAGTCCGATTGAATAGCGCTCCGAGATGAAGCCGCTGAGGTATTCGGGCTTGTAGGCGACGTTGTTCTCCGTGTCAAACGGCTCGATTGAAGCGAGCATTGAGGAGTCGTGGCGGTTTGTTGCGATGACGAGCTGATCGTTGATGAACTCGTCATAATGCCCCGACGTGTAGTACCAGTCGGTTTCGGTTTTGTATTTGCCGTCTTCCTGTCTCACCTGTCTGTCGATGCCGTAGCGCGCTTCGTACTCTGAGCTTGTCTGGGTGTCGAACGTCCAGTAGGGAAGATAAACGCCCTTAAATGACGTAGGCTTTGCTTTTTCCTTCGCCAGAGACGGGCAAAACAGTTTGCCCTTGATCCAGCTCTTGAAGTTCTCGCCGGCTTTCTGCTTGTCGACCGCGAACGGGCAGACGCCGCCGGGAGCGAGCGTGTTTTTGCCTTTTTCCTCCATGACCTGATTCGATCCGCAGTACGGGCACTCGTTTGCCACGTCAAGCGCGTCGTAAATCGACTCGGCGCCGCACGATTTGCAGATGACGGTTTTCTTCTCAGCGCCCCAGTCGCAGTTCTCCTTGTACTCGGCAGTGTCAAAATCCAGTTCACGGGCAGCTTCTCCGGCTGCGATGGCTTCGGCGTGTCCGCAGTAGGGGCACATCATTCCGCCGGTCGCGGGGTCAAAGTCCATTGTGCCGCCGCAGGCAGGGCATTTTTTGTCCGTCGCTTCCTTCGTCTGAACGCAGACGGGCTCCTGCTCCTGAACGGTTACGTTCTCCTGATTCATTGCTCCAGCTCCTTTCGTGAATGGCTCTTTTCGCGCCGGTTAGCGGACGTCGTTTTCGTCGAAACGGTCTCCGCACTCAGGGCAGAATGCCGGAGGATGGTGCGGGTCAGC
>JAXEJY010000091.1:0-10141 GCA_034101315.1 Pyramidobacter sp. | reverse complement strand
AGGCAAAGACCGTGGAGATCCCAATTCTCACCGCGGCGGATATCGGCGTGCCTGAAGAGGAGCTGGGCTTAAAAGGCTCTGCCACGCAGGTCATTAAGATCAACTATCCAAAGATGACCCGTCAGGGAGTACGCATCATTGCTGCCGGCCGCGCCGACGACGCTGCCGCTGAAATTATCGCGTTCTGCGAAAAGAAAAACTGCATTGGAGGCGAGCGTTAAATGACAGCGATAAAAGAAGTATGGACTCTCGCCGAGGTGCGCCGCGGCGCAATTCACACGGTGTCAGCCGAGCTTTTGGCGTGGGGGCGCGAGCTTGCCGACGCGCTCGGCGTGCCTCTGGCAAGCGTCGTCATGGGAAGCGGAGTCAAAGACGCCGCTCAGCCGCTCATCGCGCACGGTGCTGATAAAGTTTACGTCGTAGACCGTCCGGAGCTTGCAGAGTTCCGCGGGGACGCCGAGACTGCCGTCCTTGCCCGGCTGATTGAACAGCACACCCCCCAAATTCTCATCGCCTCTGCCACGACGCAGGGACGCACGATTATGCCGCTTCTGTACGCAAAACTCGGCTGCGGGCTGACAGCTGACTGCACAGAGCTCTCCATCGTTCCGGAGACAGGGCGTCTGCTTCAGACGCGCCCTGCAATCGGCGGCAACATCATGGCGAACATCCTCTCGCGCGGGCGCGATCCTCAGATGTGCACCGTGCGCCCGAAGTCGAAGCGCCCTCTTCCTGCCGACGCGTCGCGCACAGGAGAGATCATCGACTGCTCCGCCGACGCCGGAGCGGCAGAATCGATCATTCGCTTCCTCGGATTTGCGCAGGCAAAGACTGAAGGACTTCCCATTCAGGAAGCGGAGATCATCGTCGCCGGCGGCAAAGGAATGAAGTCAGCCAAAAACTGGGAGCTTCTGACAGAGCTTGCAAACCTTCTCGGAGGATCTGTCGGCGCGTCGCGCATGGCAGTTGACCTCGGCTGGGCCTCCTACTCCGCTCAAATCGGGCTGAGCGGCAAAGCAGTCACTCCCCGGCTGTACATGGCATTCGGCATTTCAGGCGCCGTTCAGCACATTGCCGGCATGAGCGGAGCTGAAACGGTCATCGCCGTCAACCAGGATCCCGACGCCCCAATTTTCCGCGTCGCCGACCTCGCCGTTCAGGGCGACGCCATGGAGGTTCTGCGCAGCCTTATTGCCGCGCTGAAAAAGCAGAAAGGGCTGAACTAGATGAACCAGTTTGGAACGCTCACGCCCGAAATCATTGAAGAGCTGAAACGCGTCGCCAACGTCATCGCGGACGACCGCGACGCCCTTGAAAACTACGCCAGCGACAGCGCCGGAGTCTGCTGGGGACACATGCCCGACGCCGTCGTCAGACCGGTGAGCACTGAAGAAGTCTCCGCCGTCATGAAAATTGCCTCAAAGTACCGCATTCCCGTCACGCCGCGCGGCGCAGGAAGCGGACTTGCAGGCGCGGCAGTGCCTCTTCACGGCGGCATTGTCCTGTCCATGGAGCGCATGAATCACATCCTTGAAATTGACACGCTCAACCGCGTCGCCGTCGTCGAGCCCGGCGTCGTCACCAACGACCTCTGCAAAGCCGTCGCCGAAAAGGGATTCCTTTACGCCGGCTATCCGATGAGCACTGAAACAAGCTTTATCGGAGGCAACTTCGCCACGAACGCCGGAGGCGGCAAAGTCATACGCTACGGCAACACGCGCCGACATATCCTCGGCGCGGAAGTTGTCCTGCCGTCAGGCGAAATCCTCAATCTCGGCGGACGCTACCGCAAAGACTGCTGGGGCTACAGTCTCCTGCCTCTGCTCGTCGGAAGCGAAGGAACGCTTGCCGTCGTCACGAAGATCATCGTCAACCTCGAGCCTCAGCCCGGCAAGACGGTCAATCTTCTGGCGTGCTTTCCGACGCTTGAGAGCACCGTTGAAAGTGTCGCCGCAATCGTCAGCTCCGGCAAAAAAATAATCTCCTGCGAGTTTATTGAGCGCTTCACCGCCAAAGCGACGACCGATTATCTCGGAACATCACTCCCCATGCAGGACCGCGCCGAGGGCTATCTTCTCATTCAAGTCGAGGGAGAGAACGACGCGCAGCTTGAAGACGCTTACGAAACCGTCGGACTTCTGTGCGAAAAGCAGGGCGCGTTTGAAGTGTTCGTCGCCGAAAGCCGAACGGATTCCAGCGCCATGTGGGCTGTCCGTCAGAATTGCCTTGAGGGCATAAGAAACTATGACCCGAACGTCTGCGCGTCAGGCGACATCGTCGTTCCCCTCTCTCAAATGCCAGAGATGATCCGCCGCGCCCAGCGCCTTGCAGCGCAGTGGAACGTCCCCATGGGCATGATCGCTCATATCGCTGACGGCAATATCCATCCTCTGCCGATGAAGCCCAAAGACATGGACGTCGAAGAGTGGCCTCAGTACGCCGAAAAGTTCATCGAAGCGCTCATCGCTGAAGCGGTCAAACTCGGCGGCGTCGGCAGCGGCGAGCACGGCGTCGGATTCATCAAGCAGCCCGGGCTCCTCGCCACAAAGACGCCGGCTGAAATTGCCATTCACCAAGGCATTAAAGCCGCATTCGACCCTCTGGGGATTTTGAATCCGGGCAAACTCGTCTTTCCTCTTGTGTAGACAGAAAAAAAACAGCCAGAGAAAGGAGCAGTGAACACAATGCCCTTTGGAACGCTTACGCCTCAGATCCTCAGAGAGCTGAAAGACATCGTCGGGGAGAAGAACGTCATTTCTGGCAGCGCCGAGGCGCTTGAGAACTACGCCCGCGACTCCAGCGACGTTCGCCCCCACATGCCGGACGCGGTCATCATGCCCGAAAGCACAGAGCACGTCTCAGCCGTCATGAAAATTGCGTCAAAATTCCGCATTCCCGTCACTCCGCGCGGCGCAGGAAGCGGCCTTGCCGGCGCGGCAGTTCCCCTGTGCGGCGGCATCGTCCTCTCCATGGAGCGCATGAACCGCATTCTGGAAATTGACGCCTTAAACAGAGTCGCTGTCGTCGAGCCCGGCGTCGTCACAAACGACCTCTGCAAAGCCGCCGCCAAAAAGGGATTTTTGTACGCCGGATACCCGATGAGCACGGAGACAAGCTTCATCGGCGGCAACTTCGCCACAAACGCCGGCGGCGCAAAAGTCATCCGCTACGGCAGCACGCGCCGCCATATCCTTGGCGCGGAAGTCGTGCTGCCGTCCGGCGAAGTGCTCAATCTCGGCGGCCGCTACCGAAAAGACTGCTGGGGCTACAGCCTCCTGCAGCTTCTCATCGGCAGCGAAGGCACGCTCGCCGTCGTCACGAAGATCATCGTCAACCTCGAGCCCAAACCCGGCAGAACCGTCAACCTGCTGGCGTGCTTCCCCACTCTTGAGAGCACCGTCAACTGCGTAGCCGCCGTCGTCAGCTCCGGCAAAAAAGTCATCTCTTGCGAGTTCATCGACCAATTCACAGCCAAAGCCACGTCGGCATATCTGGGAATTCCTCTGCCGAAGCTTGACGAGGCGCAGGCATATCTGCTGATTCAAGTTGAGGGAGACAATGACGCCCAGATCGAAGACGCCTACGAGACCGTCGGCCTGCTGTGCGAACAACAGGGAGCTTTTGAGGTGTTCGTCGCTGAAAGCCGCACAGAGTCAACCGCCATGTGGTCAATCCGACAGAACACGCTTGAGGGCGTCAAAAGCGTCAACCCCTATCCCAACGTCTCAGGCGACGTCGTCGTGCCCCTGTCGCAGCTGCCCGAAATGGTGCGCCGCAGCCAGAAACTGGCAGAGGAATGGGGAATCCCGACCAGCATGATCGCGCACATCGCCGACGGCAACATTCATCACACCCCCATGAAGCCCGACGGCATGAGTCTGGAAAAATGGAACGTCTATTCAGAGCAGTTCGTGGCAGCGCTCATCGCCGAAGCGGTAAAACTCGGCGGCGTCGGCAGCGGCGAGCACGGCGCAGGAATTGCCAAACAGGAAAGCCTGATCGCCTCAAAAACGCCGGCAGAAATCCGCATCGACGCCGGCATTAAAGCCGCATTCGACCCGCTCGGAATCCTCAACCCCGGCAAACTCGTGTTTCCGCTGGGATAAAAAGCGGCAGCCCCCTCACCATTCATACTAAAATAACAAATAGATTTCAACATTATATGAAGACATAAAAAAGAAGCTCCCCGTCACGAGGAGCTTCTTTTTTATGTCTTCATGCTTTTAAGGACCGTTCTGCGCAGCTTCAGCTTACTCCACCGTGACGCTTTTTGCGAGGTTGCGGGGCTGGTCGATGCTGCATCCGCGAAGAAGCGCCGACTCGTACGCGAAGAGCTGAAGCGGCACGACGGTGACAAATGGGCTGAGCTCGGGCTCTGTGGCAGGAACGCGCAGAAGACCTTCAACCTCTGCGGTCACCGGCACCCCCTCAGTCGTCACGAACAAAACAGGCGCTTTACGCGCGCGCGTTTCCTGAACGTTTGAAATCGTTTTTTCAAAGAGCTCGTCGGACGGAGCGATCACGACGACGGGCAGTTTTTCGTCCAGAAGAGCGATCGGGCCGTGCTTCATCTCACCTGCGGCATACGCCTCGGCGTGAACGTAGGAGATCTCTTTGAGCTTGAGCGCGCCTTCCATCGCCGCGGGGAACGAAACGCCGCGCCCCAAGAAGAGAAAATCGCGCGCGGCTGAAAACGTCCGCGCAAGTTCTTTAATCTGATCTCTCAGCAGGAGAACCTGCTCTACTTTATACGGCAGTTCTGTCATTCCGTGCGCCAGACGCTTTTCGTCCGCGTCTGAAAGCTCGCCGCGCAGGCGCGCCAGGTGAAGTCCAGCCAAAATAAGAACAGTCATCTGCGCCGTAAATGTCTTCGTCGCGGCAACGCCGATTTCCACTCCGGCGTTCAGGCGCAGGACGTCGTCCACCTCGCGGGCAATTGAGGAGTTTGGAGCATTTGTAACAGCCACAGTGTACGCGCCCTGAGCTTTCATGTGGCGCAGAGCTTCAAGCGTGTCAAGCGTCTCGCCCGACTGGCTGACAAAAAGCGCCAGAGTCTCAGCGCCGGTCCGCAGAGGGCGGTAGCGGTATTCCGAAGCGATATCGACGACAATGTCAAGACTCAGATACTTTTCAAGGACTCTTTGAGCGACCATCGCCGCATAGTACGACGTTCCGCACGCAATGAGCGTGAGGCGTCTGAACGACTGGGCTTTGGCGGAAGTCATTCCCCATTCGCCGCTCATGTCAATTCCGTCGCTGCATACGCGTCCGAACAGAGCACGGCGCAGCACGGCTCCCTGCTCGTTGATCTCTTTCAGCATAAAATGCGGATAGCCGCCTTTGTCGATCATGCTGCAGTCGACGTCGACTGAGATTGCAGCGCGTTCGTGCGGCTCTCCCTCAAGATTCCAGAAAGAAGCTTTTCCGCGCGTCAAACGGCAGATTTCTCCCTCGTCCAAAAAGATGACGCGATCCGCATGTTCGACGACCGCCGGAACGTCTGAAGCGCAGTACGCCTCGTCATCTCCAAGCGCGACGACAAGCGGAGCGCCTTTTCTGACGCAGTAGAGCTCGTCAGGACGATCGCCGAAAATGATGACAAACGCAAACGCGCCGCGGAATCTCTTGAACAGCTCGCAGATGGCTTTTACGGGATCGCCGCTGTACAGCCGCGCCAAAAGCTGGGCTGCCACTTCGGTATCCGTCTCAGAGGAAAAACAGACCCCCTCAGCTTCCAGTTCGCGCCGCGCCTCAGCGTAGTTTTCGATAATCCCGTTGTGAACGAGCGTCAGTGTCTGCGCCTCATCAGCATGAGGGTGAGCGTTTGCCGTCGTGACGCCGCCGTGCGTCGCCCAGCGGGTATGTCCGATTCCGACACAGCCGTCAAGCCCGTTCGGACCAATCAGCTCTTTCAGCTGAGCGACTTTGCCGACCGTTTTGACGACTTTGAACTTGCCGTCATGGTGGACGGCAATTCCCGCGGAGTCATATCCGCGGTACTCAAGGCGTTCAAGCCCCTTTACGATGACATCGCAGGCGCGCTTATTTCCGATATATCCAACAATTCCGCACACGCTGAGCAACCTCCTCAGTTTGGAAGGGTTCTCCGCAAATTTGTCACGCCGGTCGCCCGGCGCTTTTGCCGCAGAGATTGACGGATTCCCCTCATATCCGCGAAAGCATCCGCCGAAAATTTCGATAACTTTCGTCCTCGTCAACTGCGCGCGTGTCGCTGCCGCGCACGCGGCGCAGTCCTGGCGCTAACCGTATGAGCGCTGCTGCCGAACGGCAGCTGAACCAAAACAGTTTCATGCGGACTGAAACGCGCACATTCCAGCCCGCATGTCATTTCCTACTTAAATTATATCATATCAGATACTGCGAATCATCGCGCAGAACTTATCTGTCAGAGCTTTGAGAGTTTCGTCGTCGCCTGACTCCACAAGAAGGCGGATCAGAGGCTCTGTGCCGGAGGGGCGCAAAAACACTCTGCCTCTCGATCCGAGCTCGCGGCACGCCTGATCGATGGCGCTTTTGAGTTCCTGATTCTGCATGACTTTATCGCGGTCTGCCACAGTGATGTTCGTCAGCTGCTGCGGAAACGGCGCAAAGCTCGCGGCAAGCGTCTCAGGCACTTCTCCCAGCTCACGGCACGCGCGCAGGAAGGCAAATCCCGTGCAGAGTCCGTCGCCGGTTTTGACAAACCGGTCAATGATGATGTGCCCCGACTGCTCGCCTCCCAGGCACGACGCCGTGCTCATCATCATGTCAAGCACGTATCGGTCGCCGACGGCGCAGCGAAACACCTGAATGCCCTCTTTTTTCAGATGGTTTTCGAGCGCCGAATTGCTCATGACGGTCGCGACGACGCCGCTTCCAAGAACGCCTTCGCGCTGAAGCCAGCGCGCCAGAACCCACAAAATGACGTCGCCGTTGAGGACTTTGCCGCGCCGGTCGACGAGGAGAACTCTGTCGGCATCGCCGTCGTACGCAATGCCGATGTCTGCGTCGCGGAACTTCACTTCCTCGGCAAGCGCGTCAAGGTGCATGACGCCCCGCTTTTCGTTGATATTCAGCCCGTCCGGCTCAGCGCCGATGACAAAGCTTTCGCAGTCGAGCTTTTTAATGACGTGGGGAATAACTGCCGATGCCGCGCCGTTGGCGCAGTCAAACACGACGCGCATTCCTGCCAGTCTGTCGCCGTCGAGAACCTGCAGGACCTTATCGGCGTACATGATTGAAAAGCCCTCTTCAGAGGTCAGCTCACCGATGGACGCGCCGGAAGGACGCCAATCATCAAGAAGGTCATCGCCCAGATAATTTTCGATCTCAAGCTCTTCGCTGTCGCTCAGCTTTCGCCCTTCGCCGCTCAGGAACTTTATGCCGTTGTACTCTGGCGGATTATGCGACGCGCTGATTACCGCGCCTCCGTTTGCCTTGAAAAACTGAACGCCGTAGCTGACTCCCGGCGTCGGAACAACTCCCAGCAGGATAACCTGAGCGCCTGCCGAAGCCATGCCGGCAGCAAGGGCGGACTCAAGCATTTTTCCAGAGCGCCGCGTATCGCGTCCGACGACGATCTGCGGACGCGGAGTGCCTCTCTGAATAAGGAACAGCACATACGCTCTGCCGAGGCGCAGAGCCATCTCTGGGGTCATTGACCCACGGTTTGCGATGTCACGGACTCCATCCGTGCCAAAAAGGCAGCGCCCTTTTGGAATGCTGCTGTTTTTCGCTTCCATTTCTGCACACTCTCTCCCCATAATTCACTTTATGGCTGACGCCGCGTCGCCTTGACGGTCAGAGGCTCAACCTCGCTGATTTCAACTTCGACATCCGTGCTCGTTCTGACTCGTACAGGCAGACGGGCATTGGAGGTTACGATATTTGAAACGTCCACATGCGCTGTAAGGTTCAGCTGCTCCGCCGTCAGAGACTTCAGCAGGGCGGGCGCGCCCTCGACCGTCACCGTCACCGCTGCTGGTTCCAGAATCCACTGATCTCCATTTGCAGCGCCCTCTATGCCGACTTGAACGCCGCTGAATGATCTGATTTCGTTCATGCTCTTCAGCTCTGCCTGCACTGAGACAACTGGCGGCGCCAGCATCGTAAGACCTTTCGGAATGTCATCGATGCGAACCTGAATCGTCTGGCTTTTCGTCAGACGGGAAAGGTTCACCGGTTCAGTTTTCAGCGACACAACATTTTCAAAAGCTTCATCGCGCCCCTCAGCCGGCAGAGTTTCGGGAACAGATTTCAGGGAAATGAGGCGCAGATTGGACGGCAGCGCGCCTTCTGTGATCACCTCTACAGGCAAATCATGGCGAGGAATTCCCTGATAGTACGTCGCAGAAACGCTCACGTCGGGAGGTGAAAAGTCAAATGTCATGCCAGAGGGCGCGCGAAGAGGAATTTTCCACGTTCCGCCTTCAAAAAGATTCTCAACCGTAGGACGAACGACAATCTCGCTAACAGAAGAAAGATGATCTTCCCGTCCATGAGCCATGACCGTTTTGGGGTTCGCCTCAGCACCGTCCATGATATAGCCTGAAGGCATGTCTTCCGGCGGCAGAATTTTGACGACAAGCTCCTTATTTGTCAAGCGGACTAATTCCACTTCCACGTCTTTCGGAGTTATCTGCGTCACTGTCGTCTTAGCCGGCGCTTTGAACATGACCGGCAGGCTGTGGCGACCGGCGCGCAGTCCTTTTAAGTCAACTTCTGAGACAAGACGGGATGACTGAAGCGAGTTCATCGCACGGCGCTCTCCGTAGAGCGTGACAAGAGCCACACGCGACGACGGGAACAGGGCAAGCCCGTTGGGAGGGTTCAGGAACTCGAGGCGCACTTCATACTCTTTGGCAATCTCTTCATTGCGGTTGCCGACGACGTAAACCCACAGAGCACATGCCAAGGCGAATGCGAAGAACGCGAGAAAACCGCGCGAAGAAAGCAATTCGTCGATGTTTGCATACTTAAATTTCATCGTTTATCACCTAATTATTTCCAAACGAACGCAGTTCTTCGCGAAGGCTTTCAAGGAAGCTCTGCTGCTCCTGATCCTGTCCGGAGAAGTAGTGAATCAGATATTTGCGCAGCTGCGGCTCTTTAAGGTTGCGCGACAAACGGCCGTTGATCGCCAAAGAAACTTCGCCGCGCTCCTCGGAGACGACGAGCGATACGGCGTCGGAGACCTCCGTCAGGCCAATAGCAGCTCTGTGGCGGGTTCCCAGCCAGCGGGACAGATCGGCATCCTCCGTCAGGGGCAGATAGCATCCGGCGGAAATGATTTTTTCGGTGTCAAGGATCATTGCGCCGTCGTGGAGAGGGTTGTTGGGCCAAAAAATAGCGATGATCAGTTCCTGCGTTATCTCTGCGTTGAGGACGACTGAGTTGCGCCAGTAGTCCTTCAGCCCCGTTTCCCTCTGCAGGACGAGAAGCGCGCCGATTTTGTGAGAACAGCAGTACATAATCGCTTTGCTCATTTCATCGGCGACAATTTCTGCGCGTTTTTTCGCTTTAGACCGCCGCCACATGCCGCCGCGCCCAAGCTCTTCCAAAATTTTGCGAAGCTCCGGCTGAAAGACGATGGGAACGATGATAAGCAGGGCGCTGAATCCTTGGGCAAGAATCCATGAGAACGTCTCAAGGTTCAGCCATCTGGCGATAAACGAGAGAAAAATAAGAAAGAAAAGCCCTTTGGCAAGCTGCACAGCACGCGTCCCGACAAGGAGACTCAGCGTTTTATAGATGATAAACGTTACGACTGCAATATCTATGACATCCTGCCACCTAAAAAAGCTGAGCAGTTGAGACACCGGCAGATCTCCTTTCGAAGAAACCGCTCTATGCTGCGGTTCAAAATTCTAACTAGTAATAATACCACAAAAGTGCGCCTCTATGAAGAAAACAGCGCAGATTTTTGAAAGCAAATATCACGCGCCGGCATTGACGACACCGATGTAGACAGCGCCGTTGTTCGAGTTGACTGTGATGATCTGACCTGTCTGAAGCGCCGAGACAACGCCCTGCGCGCCGACGACGCACGGTATGCCGGCTTCAAGCGATACAATTGCCGCGTGGCTGGTCAGTCCTCCCTCTTCGGTGACGAGCGCTGAAATTTTGTCGAGGTACGGAACGC
>JAXEJY010000090.1:0-5793 GCA_034101315.1 Pyramidobacter sp. | reverse complement strand
GATTTCTCTGGGGGCAACGGCGCTTATTCTGCTGACTGTACTCGTGCTGGGATTTTCCGTCGGCGCTGCGGCCGGCTACTGCGGCGGCGCTGTCGACTCTCTGCTTATGCGAGTGTGCGACGTCTTTTTGACGTTTCCGACGTTTATCCTGGCGATGTTCATGGTCGGCGTTCTGGGAACGGGCATGACAAACGTCATTATCGCGATCTCTCTGACGCACTGGGCATGGTATGCCCGCATCGTCCGGTCAATGGTTCTGGCGCTTCGCGCCCGCGGCTATGTGACGGCGTCGCGCGTCGCCGGATCGTCGCACTGGAAAATCCTTGTCCGCCATATCGCTCCATCTGTTTTGGCTCAGCTGGCGATTCTGATGACGATGGATATCGGGCACATGATGCTTCACGTCTCAGGTCTGTCGTTTCTGGGGCTCGGCGTTGTTCCTCCTGCGTCTGAATGGGGTGTCATGATCGCTGACGCGAGAAACTACATTTGGAGCCGTCCTGAGCTGATTTTATATCCTGGCGTGATGATCTTCGTCACCGTCATGGTGTGCAATCTTCTGGGGGATTCCCTTCGTGACTATCTTGATCCGGCATTGACAGGGGAGGATCGGGCATGACGTCTGTTCCTTTTTTAAGCGTTGAAAACCTGTGCGTATCCCATGGGAACGCAGAACTTGTCCGCAGCGTTTCGTTCACCGCTCAGGAAGGACGCGTCACTGGAATTCTCGGCGAGAGCGGATGCGGAAAGTCGCTGACGTGCATGGGGCTTTTGGATCTTCTGCCGCCGGGGCTTGAGCGCCGCGGCAGAGTCCTGCTTCGCGGCAAGCCGTTCAGCGGCAGGACGTCACGCGAGCTTCTCGGGCGTGAAATATCTGTCATCATGCAGAATCCCATGAGCTGTTTTGACTCTGTGTTCACGCTCCGTTCCCATTTTAACGAGACGATGCGCGCGCACAATCTCAGCTGCTCAGATGAGCTGTATGCGCACGCGCTCAGCGAGGTCGGATTGAATCCCGACATCCTTCACTCATACCCGTTTCAGCTTTCAGGCGGTATGCTCCAGCGCGTCATGATCGCTCTGGCGCTCATCATGAACTCGCCTTTTTTGCTCGCTGATGAGCCGACGACAGATCTTGACGCCCTGAATCAGGCGCGGGTGCTGATGCTCTTGGACTCATTGAAACGCGAGCGCGGCATGGGCATGATCATTGTCACGCATGACCTCGGCGTCATGGCGCGCCTTGCTGATGACGTGATTGTCATGCGCGCTGGAGTGATCGTCGAATCAGGACCTGTCAGTCAGATTTTCCGTTCGCCCCGCGAGGCGTATACGGCAGAGCTGGTTAAAGCGCACATGCAGCTGTGCGGCGCAGGAGAGGGGGCGGAGCAGTGAGTCCGGTTGTCGAGTTGAAAAACGTTGCGCGCAGCTACGCGCACGGCGGCGTTTTCTCGCGAGGAGAGTTGTTTTGCGTTCTCAAAGACGTCAATTTGACGGTGAATCCGGGCGAGTGTGTCGGGCTGATAGGGCTCAGCGGCGCTGGAAAGAGCACTCTAGGCCGAATCCTTCTGGGCATAGAGGCTCCTGACGCCGGAGAAGTCCGCATTTTAGGCAGAAGTGCCGCGGGCAGAATATCGGTTCAGCAGAGGCGCGCCGTTCAGGCTGTCTTTCAAAACGCTCTTGACTCGTGCAATCCCCGCATGTCGGTGTTTGAAATTGTCGCTGAGCCGCTTCGGAACTTCTGCGGTTTCAAAGGAACAGCGCTCCGTGACAGAGTCGCAGAGCTGCTTGAGATAACGGGGATCAGCCCTGATGACATGAACAAGCTTCCCGGCCGTTTCAGCGGCGGCCAGCTTCAGCGAATCTGCATCGCCCGCGCTCTGGCGCCGCAGCCTCAGCTGATTCTGCTCGACGAGGCTGTCAGCGCGCTTGATATGCTTGTGCAGGCACAGATTCTCGATCTCTTAGACGCTCTGCGCCGCAGACTTGGCACGGCGTATCTGTTTGTGACGCACGATCTTCGGCTTATCCGCCGGTTTTGCAGCCGAGCTGTTCTGCTTCAGGAAGGCGTCCTTAAGCCGTTTGATCCCCGAACGCTGAAAGCCGCGCAGCCGCTTGCGCTCCTCGACGAACTGGCGGACGCTATGCTGCCGCCCTTGCCGCCAGAGCTGTGCTGAAGCATAGTGTTTAATATCTCGAAAATTTTTTCCATGTAACAGAAGAAACGCCGCGCGACGGAAGTGTTTCCGCGAGCGGCGCTTCTTTATGTTTGCAGTGTGATTTGAGCGAGGTATCAGAGGCTTCTGACGTATTCGTCCATCGCCGCAGCAGCGCGGCGCGAAGAGGCTGAAGCGTGAACGACAGTCCGTGAGCCTGTGACTGTATCGCCGTGGGCAAAAACACCAGGGCGGCTGGTTCTGCCGCACTCGTCAGTGACAATGAGGTCGCGCTCGCTGATTTCGACGCCGCTGTCTTTGCCGATGAGCGTGTGCGGTCCTTGGCTGATGGAGACGACAACAGAGCTGCACGGAAGGAATTTTTCTGTCGTTTCGCCTGTATCGGGGTTTTTCTCCGTGTAGCGCACTCCGTTCGGCTCAATGGCAAGCGGGGTTGACCACGGCTGAATCACAGCGCCTTCGGACGTGGTGATCTCAACTTCAGGTTTGCGCGCCGCCACCTTATCGAGCCCCTCGCGCTGGAAGATGATGGCTTCTTTAACACCTTTGCGCAGAGCTGTGCGCGCGACGTCCATTCCTGTGTTGCCCGCGCCGATGATAACAGTTCTGTCGCCGAGGTCAAACGCGTCGGGATCGTGCAGATAGTCGAGCGCTGTATGGCAGTTCGCGAGCGATTCTCCAGGGATTCTCAGTTTGCGCGGCTTCCAGGTTCCTGTTCCGATAAACAGGGCGCTGAAACCGTCGCGCTTGAGTTCGTCAAACGTGACGGTCTCGCCGACGAGCGTGTTCGGGCGGAACTTAACGCCGAGATGACGCTGAAGGCACAGCACGAGTTTGTCAATGATCTCCCAAGGAAGCACAAAACTGGGGATGCTGTAGCGCATCATGCCGCCCATCAGGGGATTCTTTTCGTACACCGTCACGTCGTGACCGCGCATCGCCATGAACGCGGCGACCGTTAGTCCGGAAGGTCCCGCTCCGGCGACGGCGATTTTTTTGCCTGTCGGGGCTTCGGGGCGAATTGTGAAATTGTCAAGAAACGCGGAGGAAACGTGGTGCTCAAGTTTCCCGATCGTCACAGGACGTCCTTCAAGGCGCAGCATAGTGCAGTGTCCTTCGCACTGCAGCTCATGAGCGCAGACGCGGCTTGTGCAGGCACTCAGAGGGTTATTTCGGAAAAGCAGCTCTCCTGCCTCTGTCATTTTGCCTTCGAGGAACAGCTTAATGAACCCTTTGACGTCAGTTCCCGCAGGGCAGAACTTCGTGCAGCATCCGCACGCCCGGCAACGCTTTGCATTCTCTATAAAATCAAAATCTGTCATCAAAGCACCTCCTTAAACTAGTGTTATTTTACTCGAAAATCAGCGCAGTATCCAGTGCGCAGAAAAAAATTGAATACGGCGCCGTTACCGTGAAAAGACCGAAATAAAAGGCAGATTCCCATGCGGTGATGGCAATCTGCCTTGCGTTCAGCGGTTTCAAAAGATGAGATTTTGTATGCGTTATGCCAGGGCTTTCACCGCAGCCATCAGGGCGTCGTAGTCGGGGGCGGTTGTCACTTCGGGAACAATCTGGACATAGCGGATGATGTCGTCGCGGTCAATCACGAAAACCGCGCGGGTCAGCAGACGGAGCTCCTTGATGAGGACGCCGTAGGCAGTGCCGAAAGAGGCATCTCTGTGATCTGAGAGCGTAGCAACCTTGTCAAATCCCTTGGCGGCGCAGTAGCGTCCCAGCGCGAAGGGCAGATCCATGCTGATGTTGAGCACGTAGACGTCGCCCATTTCAGCGGTGTCCTCGTTGAACCAAGTCGCCTGGAGGTCACAGACAGGCGTGTCGAGCGACGGCGTTACGGAGATGACTTTGACTTTGCCGGCGTAGTCAGCCAGCGTAACGGGCTTAAGCGTTTTATCAACAACGGTAAACGCCGGCGCAGCGTCGCCGACTTTCAGCTCAGGACCGACAAGCGTCATGGGATTGCCCTTCATGGTAATAACGTTCTTTCTTTCCATTTGTACGAACCTCCTGTAATGTAAATGAATTCTATGAGCGGAGCGTCAGCTGCCGCAGGAGAAGTGCGACGGGATCTTCTGACAAAGAAAAACTGTCTTTGTGCGGGGAACACACATGTTCGGCGCTAAAATTCAATCCCTTCTAAATTACTCAGCTATTCTATCACGCAAAATGAGAAAACGCAAAAAAATTTATACGTATTTTTACTGGTTTACGAAGGGATATTTTGATGTTTTTTGTAAAAATACGCTTCATTGTGATAATATAACTGCTGTTTTGTAATAGTGCGCAGTCTGCTGTACTGCTTTGATATGAAAGGATGTGGTGCCGGATGGGCTGGCCGAGACTGATAGTGAACCGCAGCGCTTTTGCGGAAAACGTGAAAGCGATATGCAGTCGCTGCGCCGCGCACGGCATTTCTGTGACGGGCGTGACAAAGAGCTTTTGCGGCGATCAGGAGCTTGTCAGGCTGCTGGCTGAAGGAGGCGTGCAGTCGCTGGCTGACAGCTGCCTGAAGAACATCGTCAGACTGAAAAAATCTGGAGTCAGTCTGCCCCTGTACCTCCTGAGGATCCCGGCGCTGAGCGAGATTGAGGAACTGGTCTGCTGGGCTGACGGATCGTTTGTGTCGTCAGCGGAGACGATAGAAGCGATTGAATCTGTCTGTGCGCGTCAGGGACGGTCGCACAGCGTGATTCTGATGTTTGAGCTTGGTGACCTGCGCGAAGGATTTTGGCCGTGGGAAATTCCGTGCATTGCCGATGTTCTGAGACGCTCGCCGCACGTCGTTCCTCTGGGCGTTGCGACGAATTTCGGCTGCTACGGCGGCACGATTCCCACGCGAGAAAAGAAAATATTTTGGGGTGAGATCAAAAACGAGCTGGAACGCCTCTTAGGGCGAAAAATGCGCCTGTGCTCTGGCGGCGCGACCTCATCCCTCAAAAACCTTGACGATCCCGATTTTCCCGCGTGCGTCAACAATCTGCGCATCGGCGAGGGATTTTCACTTGGTACAGATGTTGTGCGCGGCGGATGCATTCCGTGGCTGAGACAGGATGTGATGACTGCCGAGGCTGAAATTGTCGAAGTGCGCGCCAAGCCGGACTCCCCGATCGGCGAGACAGGGCTTACGGCATTCAGCGAGACGCCGAAGTTTGACAACAGCGGTGAACGCCTCCGCGCCATCGCAGCGCTTGGACGTCAGAATGTTGAGCACTCCGAGCTCACGCCGCTCGACGCGGGAGTCAAGATTCTCGGGGCTTCAAGCGACCACATGATCTTAGATGTAGAGGACATGCCGCGCATGCCTCGCGTCGGAGATATTCTGCGCTTCCGTCCCGGATTCCCTGCGATGCTGCGCCTTTTCACGTCGCCGTACGTTGAAAGAGTTTATGTTGACGAGCCAGTTCTGTGATGGTAATTGTGCGCCAAAGCCGCGCGTTCCAAATGCCGAGACTTAAATTTATTTATTCTCAAAAATGCGTTTTTTTGCTTGACTCTCGGCAACTTTTCCGTTATTCTCTGCTGTGAAAGTGTTCTTGCGGTTTTTGTGCGGGTTGTATATTGTAATATTTGAAAACAAAAGATTTGCGAGGAGGTATGT
>JAXEJY010000089.1:0-4899 GCA_034101315.1 Pyramidobacter sp. | reverse complement strand
ATCCATTATAGCTTTGTCGGACAGGTTGATACCGAGCAGGAGCCGACGCAAGTTGTCAACCATGACCGCCGCAACATGGTAGATGTAAAAAGTATCGCTATCTAACCCCAGCAAAGTTCTGCCCCGATGTTTTTCGTCTGGCATCCGTGGACAAATCGGCGATTCTGCGGCGGACGATGCAGACGGTCAGCGCTCTTGGGCTGACGGCAGGGATCTGCACGGTCAGCCATAATCTGGGGCTGAAAGAGGATCTTCTTCAGCTGGCGTCCGAGATTGACAGAGGTCAGCTTCAGTGCCCCGCGACGCGTCAGTTTCTCGCCTCGCGCGGTTTTCTGCGCACGTTTTAGCGCGCGCTTTTGCGAACTGCCGCATTAGTGCGAACGGGCGCCGATGTGATATGATTGTCACAGCTTTTTTGTGACGGCGTCAAAAACTTTAATGGATGGTGAGCTTATGCACGCAACAGAGAAAATTCTCGCGGCTCATGCAGGGCGCGACACGGTGACAGCAGGTGAAATTGTCAACTGCGTTGTTGACGTGGCAGGGATCAATGACCTTTACCTTCAGACGGTGCGTTCGTTTTTCGAGGTTGGGGGCAAAAAGGTTCATTCTCCCGAAAAAGTTCTGATGTTCATGGATCATTACGCTCCGGCGTCGACAATTGCTCAGGCTGCCAACCAAAAGCAGTTCCGCGAGTTCTGCTCGCAGCAGGGAATTGAAAATCTCATGGACGTCGACCAAGGGGTCTGCCATCAGGTTGCCGTCGACAAAGGCTTCTCGCGTCCGGGGCGGCTGATTGTCATCACTGACTCTCACACGACGACGCACGGCGCTCTGGGGGCGTTCGGCTCGGGCGTCGGCGCGACGGACATGGCGACGATTCTCATTTCCGGTCAGCTCTGGTTCCGCGTTCCAGAGGTCATTAAAATTGTCCTCAGCGGCAAGCCGCGGGACGGCGTGTACGCCAAGGACATTATTCTGCACGTCATCGGCGAGCTGGGCGCTGATTTCGGCGTATACAAAGTTGTAGAGTTCGCCGGCGACACTCTGAACTATCTCTCCATCTCTGAGCGCCTGGCGCTGTGCAACATGACGACGGAAATGGGCGCGAAAACGGCGTGGATTCAGCCGGACAGCGTCACGTTTGAATTCCTGAAGGAGAAAGGAATCACCGACTACACGGTGTACGAGACAGATCCCGATTATGTGTATCTGGCAGAGCGTCAGTTCGACGTGTCAGCTTTGGAGCCTCAAATTGCCGAACCCGCCAGCGTCGACAACGTTTTTCCTCTGTCGCACAGCGCGGGGACGAAAATCGATCAGGCGTTTCTCGGGACGTGCACGGGCGGGCGAATTGAAGACCTTGAGGTCGCCGCGCAGATCCTAAAAGGCCGTCATGTCAGCAAGGGAACGCGCTTTATCGTCGTTCCGGCAAGCAAGAATGTCCTGATGGAGGCGATGCGGCGCGGCGTCATGCAGACGCTTGTCGAGGCCGGCGCTGTGTTCGTCACGCCGGGCTGTGCCGCGTGCCTCGGCACGCACGAGGGAATGCTGGCGTCGGGCGAGACGTGCATTACGGCATCGAGCAGAAACTTCCCCGGGCGCATGGGCAGTCCCGACGCGCATATTTTCTTGGGCTCGCCGGCAGCTGTTGCCGCGGCGGCGCTGACGGGCGAGATTACAGACCCGACTCCTTATCTTCAGAAAGGCGGAAACTGAGATGAATACGCTGATTGCAGGCGCGGCGCATGTCTTTGGAAACAACATCGACACGGATCAGATTTATCCGGGACGCTTTCTTGACCAGACTGACCCCGAAGACGTGGGACGCCACGCCATGGAAGGCGTCGATAAGGATTTTGTGAAGAAATTCCAGCCGGGCGACCTGATCGTCGCCGGAACGAATTTCGGCTGCGGTTCGTCGCGCGAGCACGCGGCGGTGACGCTCAAAGCGGTCAAGGCCGGGGCAGTAGTCGCCGAATCGTTTGCGCGCATTTTTTTCCGCAACGCCACGAATCTGGGACTTCCTCTTGTCGTGTGCCCCGGCGTGCCGCAGCACGTCAAAAACGGCGACGCGCTGTCGCTTGATCTCGAACGCTCTGTCCTGAAAAACGAGACGACGGGCGAAGAGCTCGCGTGCGAGCACATCACCGACTACGCGATGAAAATTCTTCAGGCGGGCGGAATCAAACCTCTTCTGCGCGCCCAGTACGCTCAGGATTGAGGCGGGGTCTCCATGGGCGGAGCAATGTCTGACGTCTACATCGCGCCGTTTGGGATAGGCGACGAGCGGCTTGTTCCCGCTCTTGTCGAGGCGGTGTACGGGCGCGGCTATGACTCGCGCTTTTATGAACCGTCGTCGGTGCTCGAAATGGTGCGCAGCGGGCTTTTTTTGATGATGGCGCGGACGAAAGACCGCGCTGTCGGCATGAGCGGTTTTTTTCACGACGACGCGCCGAATCAAAAACTGTGGCGGAGCGCGCGGCGCATGGTTTTGCCCGAAGCTCGCGGCTGCGGCATCGCCTCGGCGTGCGAGGCATGGGGGCAGGAGCGTCTTTTCAGCGCGGGGACAGCGGATGCCGTGTATGCCAACATTTCAGCAAGCAGCGCGTCATGGGGGCTTCTGCGTCAAAACGGCTATGTCCTGACGGCGCTTGAACCGGCGGCGGGCAATCGCGAGGCGCAGCTTTTCGCGTTTAAAATCGCCCGTCAGAAAAAGCGCACAGTCTGGCTTCCCGTCGAGTACGGTCCAGAAATTGCCATGATTACGGCGTCTCTTTCGCCGCAGTGGCATTGTCTGCCGGCGTTCGGCGCATGTCCTCCGGACGCCCGAACCGTCGGTGAAGTCCGCGACGAAGAAGCGTTTCTGCGCATCAGCGTGAAGCTGGCGGGCGCGGACTTTGAGGAATGTCTGAACCGCTGGGAGCGCCGCAAAGAGACAGTTCAGGTGTTTCTTTCTCTGAACGTCGAATGGCACAATGAGGCTGTGGCGTGCCTTCGCCGCCGCGGCTATTATTTCTGCGGTCTCGCTCCGCTGTGGAACGGTGAGGAGCAGGACGCTCTCATCATGATGAAGACGCCCGGCATGCCGTGCCTCGACGGCGCGGACTTCAAAGAAGATCTCGGACAGTACATGCTTTTCATGATTCGCCGCGACGCCGCCCGCGCCCGCATGGCGCAGAATAATTGAACGATAAAACAAACGGAGACTGCCGCGTATCCGCGGCGGTCTCCGTTTATTTTGCGCGAAAAACTCAGATTGCGGCAAGCAATTGAAAAGCCGGCAGCGCCTTGAACAAACAGGATTGGAGAAAAAAGGAAAAAAAAGCTGAAATCATTCTTAGAACAGCGTTTTACGGCGCTAAATCTGGTACAATGTCTGAAGAATTGTCTGTTTCATTTTATGGGATTTATGTTCTTGAGGGAGGGGTTGGAATGAGAAGTTACGGACTTGGGCTCGGCTTTATTGCGATGCTTGCGGCTCTCTTTGCGGTGCAGAATCAGGACATGCTTGCTGTTCGCTTTATGGCGTGGGATTTTGCTCTGCCTCAGGGACTGTGGGAAGTTTTTCTGTTTTTCCTCGGCATCGTTCTGATGTGGGGAATTTCCATGGCTGCTACGTGGGAAGGCCGTTTCAGAAACAGACGCGAGCTTGAGCGCTGCCGCCGGCGGATTGCCGCGTTGGAAAAAGAAAAAGACGCGCTCCTTGCCGCCATGAAAGCGGCAGGAGCTTCTCAGGAAGAGATTACGTTCATCGAAGACGGCGCATCTCTTTAAAAAAAGCCCGGCTTCATTGACGTGTCAAAGGTTTTGGGCAAGGAAGGATTGTTTGTCGTTGATTCCCGTTTGTACGTTAAGTGAGTTGAACATCTACCGTCCCGGCGAACGTTCCCGTGAGCTTGCCAGGCGGCTGGAGTGTTCTGAAGTTGCTGCTGCGGTTCTCGACAGCAGAGAGTCAGATGACGGCGATTTCAGCCAGTTTGCGGCGGCGCCGGATCTGCGCGCGCAGCTGAGCGCGCTGAACATGGGGCACGCTGCTGAAGCTGCCAAATCGGTGTGGCGCACGTCAGTGCCCGGCAAAAAAGTTTTTGTCTACGGCGACTACGACGTTGACGGCGTTTCGTCGACCGTCCTCGCCATGGAACTGGCGCAGCAGTGCGGCGCCGCGTCGGTCACCTACTACATTCCCGACCGCCAGAGCGAGGGCTACGGTCTGCATGAGGACAGCATGCGCCGGATTTTGAACGACGACTTTGACTGTCTCATCGTCGTTGACTGCGGCTCGAAGGACGTGGCTGCTGTCGAGATGGCGAAGGCTGCCGGTCTTGACGTCATCATTTTTGATCATCACGCTGTCGAGGGGGACGTCGTCTCGCTCGACAGTTTTATCAATCCGCAGGTTGACGGCGACGCGCAGAGCAAGACACTGTGCGCGACAGCCGTTCTGTGGTGCTGGGCGTGGAAAGCTCAAATTGCTTCGGAGGCAAAGCTTGCGGAGCTCCTTCAGCTTGCCGCTCTGGCGACTGTCTCTGACTGCATGCCTCTGGGCGTCTTAAACAGGGCGCTTGCCCGTGAGGGCATGAACATGATGCGCCGCCGTCCGCGCCGCGGACTGAAAGAGCTTCTGCGCGCCCTGTGCCCTACCGAGCCCGATTCTCTGCTCGATGAAAACAGGCTGGCGATGAGAATTATCCCGTGCCTCAACGCCGCAGGCCGTGTGACGGTCGCTGATGTCGCCGTCAATGTCCTGTACGGACGCGGCTCTGATGCGGAACTGGGGAGCAGCGTGGAGGACCTTCTGAATCTGAATCGGCGCCGCCGCGACCTGTCTCAGGCAATTTGCGCAGACATCAACGGCGGACTTGAGCGGGGCGAAACGGCGCAGGTTCTTTTTAACGG
>JAXEJY010000088.1:0-31418 GCA_034101315.1 Pyramidobacter sp. | reverse complement strand
CGTGACATGGTCTTTTCCCTCCAAGGATGTTTTGACTATTCTACCATGTTCACAATAACTGCGATTTATTTTTGTGCGGTTTTGCGGGACCATTATACATTGCCTCTGCACTTTTCCTTAGAAAAGTACATGAATTGTCCGTCTGATTCATTTTTTTTGCTTCACTTTCTCTGGCGGACGCGCGAAATGTGGTAGACTTTAATTTGGGGGTGTTTACTGTGCTGAAAATTGTTGAAGGAAAAGAACAGGATACCGGGCTTGCGCTGGCGCGGATGGCGCCGGCGGAGCTTGATAAGTACGGACTTAAAGATAAAGACATCGCTGAGCTTGAGGGCGGGCGCCGGTCGGCGTTCCGCGTCACGGAGGATTCTTCTGTCGCTGAGGGCTGTGTCGCTCTTGACCTCGTGGGGCTTGAAAACCTCAGCAGCAAGGTCGGCGGCGTTGTGCGTCTGTACAAAGCGGCGCACAGCTACGCTGACAAGGTTGTCCTGACGCCGCTGATTCCTCTGCCGGAGAGCGAGTTTGACCGAGAGTACATCCGCGCGCGGCTGAAGGGAATTCCCGTCCGGACGGACGATGTGGCGCGCGTCCTGACGCCGCTCGGAAAGAATCTGCCTCTGCGCGTGACGTCGACGATGCCTGCCGGAACGGTGATGATCAGCCCGTCGACGGAGCTGGAAATTGCCAAGCCGCAGCTGCGCGAGCTGAGCCGCAAGAAGGTGACGTACGCCGACATCGGCGGTCTGGATGCTCAGCTGAGAAAAATCCGCGAGATGATTGAGCTGCCTCTGAAATATCCTGAGGCGTTTGTGCGCTTGGGCGTTGAGCCGCCGAAAGGCGTTCTGCTCTACGGACCTCCCGGCACGGGCAAGACGGTGATTGCGCGCGCCGTGGCGGCGGAGAGCGACGCGTGGTTCACCAGCATTTCAGGGCCTGAAGTCATCGGAAAGTACTACGGCGAGAGCGAAGAGCGTCTGCGCTCCATCTTCGAGGAAGCTCAGGCGAACGCTCCGGCGATTATCTTCATCGACGAAATTGACGCCATCGCGCCGAAGCGCGAGGAGATGGGCGGCGAAAAGCAGGTTGAGCGCCGCGTCGTGGCTCAGCTTCTGACGCTGATGGACGGTCTTTCGTCGCGTGGTCAGGTCGTCGTCATCGCGGCGACGAACATTCCCAACACGCTCGATCCGGCTCTGCGCCGTCCGGGACGCTTTGACCGCGAAATTGCCGTCCCGATTCCCGACAGGAACGGGCGTCTTGATATTTTGAAAATTCACACGCGCGGAATGCCTCTTGCCGGCGACGTCGACATGGAGCGTCTGGCTGACGTGACGCACGGCTTTGTCGGCGCTGACCTTCAGGCGCTCGCCAAGGAGTCGGCGATGATGGCTCTGCGCCGTCTCATGCCGTCTCTTGACGCTATTGGCGGCATGAAGGGCGAAGACCTTCTGTCCATGCAAATCACGATGCCCGACTTCATGGCGGCGCTGCGCGAGATTGAGGCATCGGCGATCCGCGAGGTGTTCGTGGAGATTCCCGACACGTCGTGGGACGAGGTCGGCGGACTGAAGAAGATTAAAGAAGAGCTCGTGGAGGCGGTTCAGTGGCCTCTGCGTCAGGACGCTCTGTTTAGGCGCTACGGGGTGACGCCGCCCAAGGGGATTATGATTCACGGCGTGCCGGGCACGGGAAAGACGCTGCTTGTCAAGGCGCTGGCGCACGAGAGCGGTGTGAACTTCATCTCGGTCAAGGGGCCGTCGCTGATGTCGCGCTACGTCGGCGAGAGTGAGCGCGCGATTCGCGACGTGTTCCGCACGGCGCGTCAGGCGGCTCCGTCGATTCTGTACTTCGACGAAATTGACTCGCTCACGCCGGTGCGCGGCTCTGACAGCGGGCCTCAGTCGCAGTTCACCGACCGCGTCATCAGTCAGTTCTTGTCGGAGATGAGCGGCATTGAGGACATGGACGGCGTCGTCGTTGTGGCGACGACGAACCGGATTGACCGCATCGATCCGGCTTTGTTCAGCGCGGGACGCTTTGAGCTTGTGCTTGAACTGCCTCTGCCCGACGAAGCGGCGCGCGAGGAGATCTTCAAAATTCACCTGAGAAAAATGCCTTTGTCGCCCGATGTGGATTTGGCTGAGCTGGCGCGCGAGACGCGGGGATTTGACGGGGCGGAAATCGCCGGAATCTGCCGCATTGCGTCGACTGAGGCTCTGCGCGAGCAAATCAGAGCGAACACGACCGACGCGCCTCGGCTTGAGCGCCGTCACTTTGACCATGCGATGGACGAGCAGCTGCGCCGCAAGCAGTCGCTGAAGAGCGGCGCGCGGGAGCAGGCTTTTTCTGCGGAGAGTTAAAAGTCAGAAAGGGAGGTCGCGATGTGTGCACGGCTGATTCTGGCTCTGTGTTTTCTGTGGGCGTCGCTGTGCGCTCCGCATGAGGCGCGCGCGGCGCAGGCTGCGGCTTCTGTCGTCCACTTTGAATTTTCTGCCGATCACGGCGCGGCGTGGCGCGAGTGCGCCGCCTACGAAAAGCTGTACTGCTCTGTTCAGCGCGTCCGAACGGGAAAGACGGTTCTTGCTCTGTTCTGCATGGGCGACGCGTCTGATACGTATCAGGCGGAGGCTGGACGGGACATTTATGCCGAGCTGACGGAGCTCGCCGCGCGGCTTAATCTGAGGTCGTGGTCGGGGACTGGTTCGGGGGAGCGCTTCACGGGGCGTCCGGAGTGGGAGCTCGTTCTGCGCTTCAGCGACGGAACGCAGATTAAAGCGGGCGGCGTCATGGGAAAGAAAATGCCGCCGGACTTTGAGCGGGCAGAGCGCGAAATAATGTCGTTTTTCAGGGAAAAGATCGCGGCTGGAACGAAGTTCCGCCGCATTGAGGATTTCTCGTTTGAGAAGGGCGCGGAGTCGCAGCCTGACAGAGTGTACAGCCTTCACGCGTCGCTGAATCAGCGGTCTGTCATGATTGTCCGGCACGGAGAGCCGGAGAGCATCGTCAATTTCTTCATCGACGCGGCGGCGTTTGATGAGTTTTCGGCGATTCTTTCGCGCTGGAACGTCGCGGCGCTGCGCGGCTTTCGGGGCGTTCAGGACGGCAGCGCAGACGATTTCCGTCTGAGCCTGAAATATGACACGTTTGAGTCGGCAGAGCTCGAGGGCAATCTGAAGAGCCCGGGCGGCGCCCCGGAGAGTTTCAGCGGCTGCGCGCAGGCGCTGGAGGATTTTTTTGACGCATACGGCGAGATGTACCGCGCGTCGCGCACGCATTCGGGCGCAGATGCTGAGGCTGTCCGCGAGTTCTACTTCTCCGTCAGCGGCGCGGCAGCGGAGGATCACCAGAGCTATCAGATTATCGAGGTGATGACGCCCGGAGGACGGCGGCTGGCGATGATCGCGGAGAAGTTCTGCGACGACTCGCTGACCGTTGAGGCGCTTCTCACGCCTGACGATGTTCATCAGCTGCTGGAACTGGGCAGGCGGCTGAATCTCCGGTCGTGGGACGGATTCCGCGGCTTTCAGCGCGGAGCGCGCGGCAAAAAGGGATTTTCTCTGATAATCACGTCAGATCACGGCGACCTTCGCGCCCGCGGCTACGCGGTGTTTCCCCCGGATTACGAAAAAAAGAGCGCTGAGCTCTTGACTTTTCTTGACGGAATTGCCGAAAGGCACAGGCAGAAAGCTCGTGCCGCCTGGGGACTTTTTTAGTGTGCGGCTGAAATGAGGCTGAGAAAATGATCATGAGAACAAAAAAGGCTGTCTGTATGGCGTGCGCGCTGCTTCTGCTGCTTCAGGCCCGCGGCTGGGGCGCGCAGCCGTTTGACCCGCAGAGCGTCGTCGGGCCGAAGCTGGAAAAGCTGTGCATGGTCATCGTCGCCAACGCGGACGCGCAGATTCTGGCGGCGGAAAAAGGCGAGCTTGACATCGTCAGCGACGTGGCGCGCCCTTCGGACATCGACCGGCTGAGCCGCAATCCGGGGCTTGACATGTCGCTGGCGCGCGGCTTTCACGCCTTTTTTCTTCTGCTGAACAACAGAGTTTTTCCGTGGAATGACGAGGCAGTGCGTCAGGCGGCGGCTCTGGCTCTTGACCGAAACGACATGGTGCGCGGCATATACTCAGGCTACTGCGAGCCGATCAACAGCTGGCTGCCGCCTGTTTCGCCGTGGGCGCTTCCCGACAGCTCGCGCAGCATTTTTGACCGGGAACGCGCCAAGGAGCGGCTGGCATCGCGCGGCTACACGCTGAACTTGGCTGGAAAGCTGGTCGCGCCGGACGGGAAAAAACTTCCCGTCCTCAAGCTTCTTTCTCCTCTCGCGCGCGTCGCGCCGACGACGGCGGAGCTCTCTGAGCGAATTGCCGAGTCGCTGAACGCCGTCGGATTTGACGTGCAGGTGGAGCCGCTCGACTTTTCGGCGCTCGTGTCGCGCCTCAACCGAGGCGACTATTCGCTTGCCGTCTTGGCGTGGAGCATGGGGCGCAACCCTGGTTCTCTTTATTCGTTCTACCACAGCTCCATGGACGTGGAGGGAGGATACAACGTGACAGGAATTTCCGACCCTCAGCTCGACGCGGCGCTTGAGCGCCTGCGCTTCGCACCCGATGAGGCGGCGGCGCGTGCAGCGGCAGCGGAGTGTCAGGAAATCTTGAAGCGCTGTGTTCCGTCAGTTCCCGTCTACAGCCGTTTTTCCGTCGCCGCGGTGTCGAATGCGTGGAAAAATGTCCTGTCAACCGACAAAATCACAGCGGACAACATGTGGACGTTCATGAGGGCAGAGCCGAAAGAGGGCCCCATGCGCATGATGACGGTCGCGCTTGCCGAAGAGCCGCGCAGTCTGAATCCGTTCACCGCCAGCTCGGCGTACGCGTGGCAGGTTCTGGGCTTCATCTATGAAGGTCTGCTTGACACGGATCCTTTTACGCTCTCGCACATGCCGGGGCTGGCTCAAAGCTGGGACGTCGAGACGAAAGGCGAGGGCGCGGCGCGGCACACGGAGCTGACGTTCCGCCTGAAAAAAGGGCTGAAGTGGAACGACGGCACGCCGGTGACGGCGCACGACATGAAAGCGACGATTGACTTTATCCGCCGCCATCAGATCCCGCGCTTTTTTGACGCCGTGAAGGACGTTGAGAGCGCTGAAGCCGTGAGCGACGGCGAGCTGGTTGTGCGCATGAACGGCGTCAGCTACTGGTATCTGGACAACATCGCCGGTCTGCCGTACATGCCGCGCCGCGTCGTCGGCGGCATAAAGGACTGGCAGCGGTGGAATCCTCTTGACCGCGCGGAAGAGTCCGGCCCGTTCGGGCTGGTCGGTTCGGGGCCGTTCCGTCTGACTGAGTACCGCGAGGGCGAATATGTCATGATGGAGCGCAATCCGCATTTCAGAATGCTGAGGAAGGAGGCTGCTGAGTGAAAAAAAACTGGCTGCTGAAGCGCATCGGCGCTTCGCTTGCTGTTCTGGCGGCTGTTCTCGTCCTGAACTTCGTCCTCTTCCGCGTCATGCCGGGCGACGCGGTGAGCAGCATCATTGACCCGAACTTTTCGCCGGAGGCAAAAGCGCGTCTGCGCGAGGTGTACGGGCTTGACCGCCCTCTTTTGGAGCAGTTTTTCATCTACGTCAGGCAGATGCTGACGTTCAGCTTCGGACTGTCGTTTTTGAGCCGCAGGCCCGTGTGGGATGAGCTTCTGTCGCGTCTTCCGGGCACGGTCGTCCTGATGTCGCTTTCGGCGCTCCTCTCGTCGGCGCTGGGAATTTGGCTCGGCGTCAAAGCGGCTGTCCGGCGCGGCACGCTGACTGAAAAAATGCTTCTGCGCATGAGCGCTCTGACGTCGTCGTTCCCCGGATTTTTCGTCCAGCTCGTTCTGCTGATGCTCCTGGCGCGTTTTATCCCTCTGTTTCCCCTGCGCGGCAGTGTGTCGGCGCCGGCGCCTGACGGCGGCTGGGCGCTTTTTCTGGACCGCGCGTGGCACATGGTTCTGCCCGTTCTGTCGCTGACGCTTCTGGGGTTCGGCGGCTGGGCGCTGTACGTGCGCAACCTCATGGTCCGCGCGCTGGGCGAGGATTTTGTCCTGATGGCGCGCGCGCGGGGCTTGAGCGAAAATCAGGTGGTGTGGGGGCACGCGTTCCGCACGATTCTGCCGCCTCTGGCGACGATTTTTCTGATGTCCGTTCCCGGGCTGGTGTCAGGCGCTGTGCTCACGGAAAGCGTCTTTTCTCTGCGCGGCGTCGGGTCGTTTCTGCTTGAAGCGCTCTCAGGACACGACTATCCGTCGGCGGGCGCGGCGTTTTATCTTCTGGCGCTGATCACAGTGACGTGCAACGTTCTGGCAGACGCCGTCTACAGCTGCGTTGACCCGCGCGTGCGACTTGAGGGGGAGAACAGATGAAGAGAAAGTTTTTCGCGTGTCCTTCTCTCTGGGCGTTTGCGGCGCTCGTCCTGCTGGGCGTTTTCGCTCCCGTTCTGACGAATGGCAATCCGTCAGATCCGGTCGGCGCGCCGTTTGCGCGGCCTGTCTGGTGGAGTTTCGGTCTGCCTCAGCCGGCGGAGTGCTCTTTTTCGTGGGGAGAGGGCGGAGCGTTTTCGTCGTCCGGTTTTCCCGTGCCGCCCGTCTTTGAAGGAACGGCTGTCTGTTTTGAGTGGGAGAATCAGCCGCCTGAGATCTTTTCGCTCATCGGGGAAATTCGCGCCAACCCCTCAGATGAGGTATGCGTTCTGTGGAGCACGCCGCGCGGTCAGTTCTGTCTGCTGCGCGCGTCGGGACAGAGCGCGTACTGGCTCAACATGGACGCGCGCGACATGCTGTTCAAGCAAATGCTGGGGCTGCCGCTCATCGGCAAGGGGACAGCGGCGCTGTTTCCCCTGCAGGGAGGATACCGTCTTTCTGTATCGGGAGCGGAGTCGGGCAGTCTGAAACTGTCTTTGCCGGGAGGTCGGCACGGTCTTCTCGGCACGGATCAGAGGGGGCGCGACGTCTGGGCGCTTCTTCTGTACGGAATCCGCACGTCGCTTTTAATTGGAATCTGCGCCGCAGCGGTATCGACGCTTTTGGGGCTCGGATTCGGACTGGCGGCAGGCTACATCGGCGGCATGACGGATACGGCAATTATGAGGACGGTCGACGTTCTCATGTCCATTCCGACGCTGCCGATTCTGATGATTTTGGCGGCGCTGTGGGGAAAGGGGCTGTGGCAGCTTGTCCTCATTCTCTCCATCTTTTCGTGGATGGGAACGGCGCGGTCTGTCCGCGCTCTTGTCCTCTCGGCGCGCGAAAGCCCGTGGGTCGAAGGGCTGAAAGCTTTGGGCGCGCGCCGCAGCTACATTCTGTGGCGGCACTTGGTGCCGGAGGCAGCGCCGCTCGTGCTGGCAAACCTTGCTCTGGGCGTGCCGGGCGCTGTTCTCGCTGAGGCCGGCGTCGCGTTTCTGGGGCTTTCCGACCCGGGCATGATCTCATGGGGACGGATGCTTCACGAAGCGCACTCGTTCGGCGCGTTTACGGAGGGCGCGTGGTGGCTGCTGCTTCCTCCCGGACTCGGCATTGCCGCGCTGTGCCTCATTTTCATGGGCATTGGACGGTATCTTGAAGAGTGCATTGACCCGCGCCTTGGAGGGAAGGAAAATGCTTGATGTCGGCGGCGTCTACGTCTATTATCCCGGCTGCGCTCAGGCGGCGCTGAACGGCGTTTCGCTCAGCGTTCCGCGCGGAGCTCTTTCTGGGCTTGTCGGCGAGTCGGGCAGCGGCAAAAGCACGCTGGTCACAGCGGCTCTGGGGCTTCTGCCTGCGGGGTCGCGCGCGTGCGGCGAAATTGTGTTTGAGGGGCGCAATATTCTGGCGCTTTCTGAGGAGGAACTGCGCCGTCTGCGCTGGAAGAAAATCGCTCTGGTTCCGCAGGGCGCGCAGAACTCTTTTACGCCTGTTCTGACGATTGGAGCGCATTTTATGGAAGTGCTGAAGCTCCACTGCGGCCTTACCGGACGCGAGGCGGAGCGCGCCGCGGCGGCTCTTTTGGAGGAAACTGGGCTTGACGCGTCGGCGGCGCGGCGCTATCCGCATGAGCTTTCTGGCGGGCAGAAACAGCGCGCTGCCATCGCTCTGGCGCTGGCGTGCTCGCCGTCGCTCCTGCTCGCTGATGAGCCGACGACGGCGCTTGACGTCATCACTCAGGCGGGAATTTTGAAACTCCTCCGCCGTCTGCAGCAGGAGCGCGGGCTGACGGTGCTTCTCGTGACGCACGACCTGCCCATGGCGGCGTCTGTGTGCAGCGAGCTGTTTGTCATGTACCGCGGTCAGTGCGTTGAACACGGTTCACCGGCGGCGATTCTGAGCCGTCCTGTTCATGCCCACACGCAGGCGCTCGTCAAATCGGCGCTGCGCTCTGCGGACGCAGAAGGAGGGACGCAATGAAGATTCTCGAAGCGCGCGATCTCTCGGTGACGTTCCGCTCAAAAAACGGCAGCGTCCACCGCGCGGTCGATTCTCTGTCGCTCAGCATCGAAGCGGGTGAAACTCTGGCGGTCGTCGGCGAGTCGGGCAGCGGTAAAACGACGCTCATGCGCGCTCTGCTGGGACTCGTCGAGTCGTCGGGGAGCGTATCGCTCTTCGGCCAGCAGCTTGAGCGTCTGACGCCTGATGAGCTCGCCCGCGTCAGACGCCGCTGCGGCTACGTGCCTCAAGATCCGTACGGCGCTCTGCCGCCCGGTCTGACAGCGCTCTCGGCTGTCATGGAGCCTGAAATCATCGCGCGGACTGGAAGAAGCCGCGCGCAGATGCGCGAACGAGCTGTTCAGCTCTTGGCGGAGCTGGGGCTTGAGGGGGACAGAATTCTGTCGTCGCGCGCCGTCGGGCTTTCCGGCGGCCAGCGCCAGCGCGTCGAACTGGCGCGCGCGCTCATGCTCGACCCTCAGCTCCTCCTGTGCGATGAGCCGACGTCCATGCAGGACGCCTCGACGCGCGGCGAAATCATCGATATTCTGCGCCGCCGAACGCAGCGCGGCATGGCGATGATCTTTGTCACGCACGACCTCCGGCTTGCGGCTCAGGCTGCCCGACGGATTGTTGTCATGCATCGGGGGCGCGTCTGTGAGCAGGGCAGCTCCTCTGAAGTCCTGTCCTGCCCGAAGGACGCGTACACGCAGGAGCTGATTGCTGCCATTCCTGTTCTTCCTGTTCCGGCGCCGTAAAAAAACAACAAAAAAAACAGCCGTCCTTTGCAGGACGGCTGTTTTTTTTGCGCGCTTATTTTGCCGGCGTGTTTTTGCGGTCAAACTCTGTCATGAGCGCGTCTGCGGCGCTCTGAGCCTGCTCTCTGGGAACGAGGACGGCGATTTTAATCTCTGATGTGCTCGTGCCGAGGACGGCGACGCCGCCGCGCTCCAGAGCGCCGAAGAACCGTCCGGCGACACCTGACGCCGACTGCATTCCGACGCCGACGGCGGATACTTTCGCCACATCGCTGTCGATGTCCATGCTCCAGCCTTCAATGCCCTCCAGCGCGGTGTCGAGGGCTTCCTTCACCATGGAGGAATCGCCCTTGACGACGGAGAACGTGATGGCGGCGCTGCGGCTCTCTGATACGATGCTGATCATGTCAAGGTTGATGAGGCGCGCTGCCAGTTCTGTGAACACTTTTGTGTAGAGCCGAACTTCTGCCGGAATTCCTCTGAGGTTGACTTTGATCTGGTCCATGTCAACCGCTACGCCGGTGACGACGGGCTGTTCCAGCCATTCTGGAAGGTTCTTCACGATTCGAGTCCCTCTTTCGTCAGAAAAAGTAGAGCCGCAATAAAGTTCTACTTCCTGTTTATCGGCGATTTCCACGCCGCGGGAATGAAGGACTTTGGCTCCAGATGACGCCATTTCAAGCATTTCGTCATACGTGATGTAGTCAAGTTTTTTTGCGTCGGGGATAATGCGGGGATCGCAGGCGTACACGCCGGCGACGTCGCTGTATATCTCGCAGGGACACTTCAGCGCCGCGGCGATGGCGATGGCTGACGTGTCGCTGCCGCCGCGCCCCAGCGTCGTGATGTCGCCAAGCTCAGTGATTCCCTGAAAGCCTGTGACGACGACGACGCCGCGCGCGTCCAGCTCGGCGCGCAGACGGTCGGACGCGATGTCGCAGATTCGGGCGCTGCTGTAGCTGTCCGTCGTGATCATGCCGATTTGAAACGCGTTGAGCGACAGGGCGTCGACGCCCAAGTCTTTCAGCGCCATGGCAAGAAGCGCGGCTGAAACCTGTTCGCCCGTCGCAAGAAGCATGTCCATCTCGCGCTTGTACGTGTTGGGAGTGATGGTCTGAGACAGGGCTATTAGCTGGTTTGTCGTCTTCCCCATGGCGGAAACGACGACGACAAGTTTTTCGCCCTTTTGGGCGCGGGCGGCGACTTTCTCCGCGACCCGATGAATTTTTTCAGCGTCGGCGACTGATGAGCCGCCGTATTTCAGAACGGCAGTTCCGGCGCTGTATTCGTGCTGTGTCATGAGGATCAGAGCTCCCGAAGCGCCTCGACGATGGCTGTCTTTGCAGTGGTCTGAGCGTCGACGCTCTTGATGACGCGCGCGGGCGTTCCGGCAACGACGACGCCTGCGGGAACGTCCTGAGTGACGACAGCTCCGGCGGCGACGACAGAACCCGCGCCGACGCGCACGCCTTCAAGAACAACGGCGTTTGCGCCGACGAGGACGCCGTCTTCAATCACGACGGGCTGAGCGCTGGCAGGCTCAATGACGCCGGCGATGACAGCGCCCGCGCCGATGTGGCAGTTCGCGCCGACCTGAGCGCGTCCGCCCAGAACGGCGTTCATGTCGATCATCGTTCCCTCGCCGACGGACGCGCCGATGTTGAGGACGGCACCCATCATGACGACGGCGTTTCTGCCGATCTCAACCATGTCGCGAATGACGGCGCCCGGCTCAATGCGGGCTTCGTACTTTGTCAGATCGGTCAGAGGGATAGCGGAGTTGCGGGCGGTCACTTCTACTTCACAGTCGTCAATGCTGTCGCCGTTCTTTTCGAGCGCCGCCAGGATTTCGGGCAGGTCGCCCTTGACCATTCCGAACTCAGCGCTCCCGACGAAGCGCAGAGCCCCCCAGTCAATGTCCTTCAAATCGCCCGATACAAAAGCGCGCGCAGGCGTGCGTTTTTTTGATTCCTTGATCAGGCGGATAACTTCTTCTGTGTTCATTCGGATACCTCCTGAAAAATCAGTCCTGCCGGCGCGAGAGGCTTTCTTTTAAGACGTCTTCAAACGTGAAAAAGCCGGAACTCTGCGCGACGGCGAACTCTGCCGCCTTGACGGCGCCGATGGCAAAGACGCTGCGGCTGATGGCGTGGTGCTTGATGCTGAGCACTTCGCCTTCGTTGGCGAAAAACGCCTCGTGATCCCCCGGCATTCCGCCGAGTCTGAACGAGTGCATGGGCACGGCGCGTCCGAGCGCCCTCTGCAGAAGCAGCGCTGTGCCGGAAGGCGCGTCTTTTTTGTGAATGTGGTGCGTTTCGGAGATCTCAGCGTCCCAATCAGCCAGCATGGGGCCGAATGTGCGCAGGATCATCGCCATGACGGTGATCCCGATGGAGTAGTTGAAGCTCTGGACGACGGGAACTGTCTGCGCCAAATCGCGCAGCAGCGCAATCTGCTGTTCTTCAAGCGCTGTCGTGCCGATGACGAGGGCGCTGTGATGGGCGCGGCACAGCTCAACTGTGCGCGACGTCACTTCAGGCGATGAAAAGTCGAAAATGACCTTCGGCGAGCCTTCGCATGACTCTCCTGTGTCCCAGACGCACAGACAGGGAACTTTTCCGGCGGCTGCCATGATCTCGTGTCCCATGCGCCCCGTTGAGCCGATGATGCCGTATGGAACGTTGAGCGGCATCGCTATTCGTCCTCCTGCTCAAGCAGATCCAGTTCCAGCAGGTCAGCGCGCACGATCTCGCGCGTCGATTCCGCGGCACAGACGAGCGGCAGACGCAGTTCGTCGCGGCACATTCCAAGCTCGCTTGCGGCAAATTTGACGGGAATGGGGTTGGACTCGACAAAAAGGTCTTTCATCAGCGGCAGCATACGGAGATGAAGCGCGCGCGCCGACTCAAGATCTCCGCCCAGAGCCGCGTTCATCATCGCGCAGACTTCGGCAGGCATGATGTTTGAAAGAACGGAGATGACGCCGTCGCCGCCGGAGCAGACCAGATGGAACGCCTGATCGTCGTTGCCCGAGTAGACGCAGAAATCGGGACGCACGACGGCGAGGGAGCGCAGAAGACTGTCGCACTGATACTGATTGCCGCTCGCCTCTTTGACGCCGACGATGTTGGGGACAGACGTCAGGCGCAGAACAGTCTCCGGCAGAAGATTGCAGCCCGTGCGGCCCGGGACGTTGTACAGGATGACGGGAATGTTGATTGACTCAGCGACGGTCTTGAAGTGCTGATACAGACCTTCCTGAGTCGGCTTGTTGGAAAAAGGCGTGACGACGAGGACGCCGTCGGCTCCGAGCTCTTCTGCGCGGCGCGACAGATCGATCGTCGTCGCGGTGCAGTTCGTTCCCGTGCCGATGATGACGGGAATGCGTCCGGCGACGGTCGCAAGTGCGAATGAGATGACTTCATCGCGCTCCGCTGGAGTCATCGTGGCAGCTTCGCCCGTCGTCCCGAGGACGACGAGCGCGTCAACGCCGCTCTCTACCTGAAAATTAAGAAGGCTTTCCAGCGCGTCAAAATCGACGGCTCCGTCGCGGAAGGGTGTGATAAGCGCAGTACCTGTGCCTCTGAACATGATTTTCAACTCTCCTTAACAAAAAAATGCTGGACGCAGATTGAGCGCCATTTTCGCTTCCTATTTTACCCCATTCAGCGCCGCATGTCTCTGAAGAATTCTCACGGCGTTCGTCGCTGCGCCGACGCGGACGTTGTCGGCGACGTTCCACATTAAAAAGTGCGTGTCGTCAAAGCTGCGGACGCGGCTGACGAACGTGGTGTCCGTTCCTGCCGCGTCGACGGCGGGCGTGACGACTGGGGAGTCGCTGACGGTGACGTTTTCCTGCGTGCGCATGACTTCAAGCAGATTGTCAATCGTGCCGAACGGCTCGCGCGTCTCGACGTAGACTGCCTCGCTGTGGCCGTAGAGCACCGGAACGCGGATGGTCGTGGGCCAGCAGGAAAGCTCCGGATCGCGCAGAATTTTGCGCGGCTCGTTGACCATCTTCATCTCTTCGTCGGTGAATCCGTCGGGGAGAAACGCGCCGATCTGCGGCACGACGTTGCGGAAAATCGGCGCGGCGAACTTGCTGCACTCCGTGCTTCCCTGCTCCTGCGCCTGCAGTTCGGCGATGCCTCTGTGACCGGCGCCGCTGACTGCCTGATACGTGCTGACGACGATGTTCTTAATGCCCCATTTTGCGTGGACTTTGTAGAATCCCAAGACCATCTGAATGGTGGAGCAGTTGGGGTTGGCGATGATGCCTCTGTAGCCCTCAAGCAGGTCGCCGTTGATTTCCGGAACGACGAGCAGCTTTTCGGGATCCATGCGCCACGCGGAGCTGTTGTCGATGACGACCGCGCCGCGCTCTGCGGCAATGGGGGAGAACCACTTTGAAAGAGCGCCGCCTGCCGACAGGAGAACGTAGTCGAACGTCCCTTCGGGAACCCATGATTCCTCAAGCTTTTCGACGGTAATCTCGCGTCCGGCAAACTGAAGCGTTGTTCCGGCGCTGCGCTCTGACGCGAAACAGCGCAGAACGTCGGGACGCACGCCCCGCTCTTCAAGAACTCTCAGCATTGTGCGGCCGACTTCACCTGTTGCGCCTACGACGGCTACTCTCATTGTTTTTTCCTCCTCAGACGGTAAAAATGTGAAAAATGTGCATCTGGTGTGTCAGACGCCTCAAAAAATAAAAATCGGCGCGTCCCCGCGTGCGCATATGCACACAGGGACGCGCCGATATGTTACTGCGGCACGCGGTACCACCCTGCTTGAACAGCTTTGCGCGCTCCAATGCAGTTTCGCCGTGCGACTGATAAAAAACTCGTCCCCACAAGTGTTCTGTAGGGACGAGTTTTGAACGATCAAATCTCGCGGTACCACCCTGCTTGGACGCATAAAACCGTCCCGCTCGGACTCCTTTGACGGAGAGTCACTTCCGGGAAATGTACTCCGGCGCAACGCCTTTCCATTCCAGCTCCCCGGGCCTTGCCTTTTTTCATCCGGTCGCAGAAGCCCTCGCAGCCTGTGGAGCTTCCTCTCTGCTGTGCGCCGTTTGTCTGAAAAAAGGATCCGGTTCATCGCCTTTGTTCTGTATTGAATTAGGAGTGATTATAACGTCCAAATTTTATCTGTCAAGAGACAGTTAGTTACTTAACGTTCAGCACGACGTGCAGAGCGGCCACAGACCTCGCTGTAACCTCAGCGAAGCTGATTCAGGGCACGCTGCGCGGGGATGTAGTCGGGGTGGATTTCAAGCGCTTTGTTCAGCCACTTGCGCGCGTTGGCGCGGTTGCCGCTCTTCAGCGCCGACATGCCTGCCCAGTAGATGTTGAGAACGTCGAAGTTTGAATCCGTCGCGCGGACGAACATGTTGTACGCCTTGCTGTAGTTCTTTCCCTTATAGAGGCGCGCGCCGTTTTTGTACAGAATCTGCATGCTGTTGCGGCGGTTGTCCGGAATGTTGTACGCCAGGATCAGACGCTCGTCAGTGCATTTGTTGATGTCGACTTTGGAGTCAGGACGGAATACGGGGCCGCCTTCATCGGCATAGCGATGCGCGCTTGCCGGAGGCATCGGAGCGCTTCCGGGGGCAGAAGCAGCGGGAGGGGCGTCAAAGTCGATCGTCGGCATCTTTCTGCGTTTGGCAATCGGAAGCGCGCGCGCCGGTGCGCCGGGTTCGATGGACTCGATCGGGTCGCCGGTGCGGATCAGACGGGGGCCGCCTTTTTCGGCGACATACGTGCAGCGGCTGTAGTTGGGCTTGACTTCAACGACTTTGAGCAGGGCGTAATACACCTTTTCGGTGTCGAGAATGTTGCCCCTGTGGTCGCGGATGACGTCGCCCTCGCCGTAAACGGCGTACAGAGCGCCCTTTTCAGCGCCGCGCGTTGAGCCGATGTCAATGAGAGCGGAGTCAGACTGAACTTTGATGACGTGATATTCCACTCCGCCGATGCGGCGCTCAAGTTCGCGGACAGCCTTTTTAACGGCTTTCATCGCGGCTTCAGCGCCGACGCCGCCGTACTCAGTTCCGCCGATGACGGCGCCTTCATAGGCAATGGCGTTTGTCGAGCGAGAGGCGCGGCCTTCCTGCCTGACGGCAGACGTCACAGCGCCCGTCGTCGTGTCGATCGTGCGGATGTCAATCGTGACGACGCCCGTGTAGTTGCCCAGCGCCAGTCCGAAATCGCCGATTGGAATGACGCCGCCTGAGTTTGACTCGGTGAACTGCGTGACGGCTCCGGTGATAATCCACTCAACGCCGGCAAGACGTCCGACTCTGACGAGCGTGTCCGGTGAGACCATGCCGGACATGGACAGACGCTGTTCGCGCGCGACAGACTCAAGGCGGGTGCGCTCGTAGACTTCAAAAGCGCCAGATTTTGACAGCTCTGTGATGAACATTTCAGTCATCGATTCGGCGACTGCCGGATCGATATTTGACGCTCCGCAGGTGAACGTGTCAACCCCAATGCGGACAGCTGCCGACGCTGACGCTGAAATGACGCCCAGCAGCAGCGCGGCGGCGCAGATAATTCCTTTACGGCTGTTCATGTGAATGCTTCTCCTAATAGTCAGAATATGAAAGACGGACGGAGTCCGGACGCGAGATGGGTTCGACAAAGTCTCCGCGCGTGAAGCCGCCGCCGCGAATTACTTTGCAGCGCGAATACTGAGGGTGCGCGTCGGTGACCTGAATGACGGCGAGGTAATACCGCTCGGAGTCCAGAATGTTGCCGCGGATGTCGCGGACGACTCCGCTCTCTCTGTAGACGGCGTAGTATTTTCCCCTGC
This sequence comes from Pyramidobacter sp., assembly GCA_034101315.1. GTDB lineage: Bacteria > Synergistota > Synergistia > Synergistales > Dethiosulfovibrionaceae > Pyramidobacter. The sequence continues at coordinate 15,420 of JAXEJY010000088.1, read as the reverse complement.
GCGCTCCGGCGTTGCTGCTGCCGGCGTCGATGGTGATATTGCGCGGCCCTCTGTTTTCGAGGACGTGAAGCTCTTCAGCGCTGCCGGGAGCGACGCCTGCGCCGACGGAAGCTCTGAGCGCGTCAACGACTTTTGTGATCGCTTTGTGCGTCGCTGAGGCAAGAAGGCCGCCGCTGCGCGACGTTCCAAAGCCGCCGTAGCGGGAGACAAGCCCTCCGCTGACGTTGCTCGCGGCGCCTTCAGCGCGTCCAGCGTACACAATCGCGCCCGTTGTCGTGTCGACAATTCTGACGTCGAGCGTGACGTAGGCGGTGTTTGAGCCGACAGCGATGCCTGTCAGTCCTCTGCCGCGGCCGACGACACCGCCGCCTCCGGCACGGCTGAAGCTGTAGTTCGTGATGGCTCCGGTCATCATGTACTGAGCGCCGGCAAGTCTGCCGGTCTGAGGCGCGGTGCGGCTGTCCATCAGCCCGGACTGGGCAAGGCGCTGCTCGCGGGCAATGACGTCAAGGCGCGCCCGCTCGACGACCTGAAACAGTCCGCTGTTCGTCAGCTCAGTGGTCATCATTTCCATAATCGAGTAGACCGGCGCGCTGTATCCTGAGCTGTCGCCGAACGTCTCTACCGAGATGGTATACGCGGCAAGCCCCGGAACGGCAGAAAACACAACCGAAGCAGCCATAAGCGCCAGAATGTTTCTGAACAGTTTGCTTTTCATGGCAAAAATTTCTCCTTCCGCGTGTGTGGTGTATCAGTACAGCTGGAGATAGATGGAGCGCGCGTCAGCGCCGGTAATCTGAGAGTACTGCACTTTCTGGAGAAGTGCGTTTTTCAGCTCGTTCATGTTAAAGCTGCCGAACACGGCGATTGTCGACGAGCCGTTGTAATAGTCGCCCGCCTGAGCGTCTGTTACGCCGTAAACACTTCTGCACGCGTTGACGACATTCTGCACGCCGCGGAAGCTGCGCAGGCCAGAGACGACGACATAGCAGCCGCCGTTTGCTCCGCCTTGGCTGTAGTTTTCGCCGGTCAGCGCGCTGGCAATCTGCTGCGCCGCGCTCTGAATGGACTTTGACGAGGCTTCGTCTTCAGAGTAGCCGACTTCTTTCGTCTCAGCCGTTTCGGCGAGAATATATCTGCCGCCGGACGTATACGCGTTCAGCGTGATGACCGCGCCGCCCGTGTACAGCCCAAATTCATTTCTGACGGGTTTATGCACGGAGACCGATCCGGTGATGTACTGGCCAATTCCGTACTGGCGGCTGAGCTTCTTTATTGCCTCCACGTCGCCGTCAAGGGCAAGGCGCGCGGCCTTTGCCTTGCGAATGGCAGCCAGCTGCGACGCGTTGACCACTTTATAGCCGTTGTCCAGAAGCGCTTTGCGGATGATTTCCGTGGCAAGCTGTGCTCCTTTCATCGGCGCGCCCCAAGAAGTCTGGGAGCTTCCGCCGTATTCATCCCAGCTGGTTTCCGAGCTGTAGCGGGAGCCTGACGTGCTGTCGTAAAGCACGATGGCTGAGCTTTTGTTTCGCGCCAGTCCTGCCATTGCCGGAATGCTGAGGCAGAGAACAAGCAGAGCCGCCAGAATCATGTGTACTGTTCTGTTCTTCAACTGAATGCACCTCCCATAATGATGGCTGCGGTTTCGCGGAGGAAAAAAGGAGTTTTTTTTCCGGCACTTCTAAAAATGCTGAATCGCAGTCGATTGTGGACATTTTATCATAAAAACAGCGCGGCAAATCTTTAGAACGTCACAATCAGCTGCGCGTTGCCACGAGTTCTATTGTAATTTACACAGCGCATAATTCCTATAGGAGAAATCTTCAATCAATAAAAACGAAAAAAATTAAAGGAAAAACGTTGGGCATATAGGAGAAAACTTCAATTGACATAAAACCGCCGGTATTTTAACATTGAGTCACAGCAAAGCGCAGAAGAATGATGAATCAAAATGTAAAACTGTTCTAAAAATATTTATGAAAAGGGGAGTTATGCACATGAAACGTATGGGAAGTATTTTAACAGTCTGCTTTATGCTTTTTGCCGCGCTCCTTCCGGCTTCCGCAGAGGCCAGAGGCAATGTCAACTGGGTAAACGGATACATCGAGGCGACCGGTGAAGGCGTTGTTCCGGCAGAAAAAACTGGAACCGCGCAGGGCGAGCTTCTTGCCAAGCGCGGCGCGATGGTTGACCTTCAGAGAAATATGCTTGAGATCATCCAGGGCGTTCAGGTTGACGGCACGACCGTCATGAAGGATTTTGAAGCCACCGACAGAGTCCGCACGGAAGTTCGCGGTCTGGTCAAGGGCATTCAGGTCACCGACGCCAGCTTTAAAGACGGCATCTACTCCGTCACAGGCCGCGTGCCCATCGTCGAGGTGCGCAAGGTTGTAGCGCCCGAAGTCTGCCCCAAGCCCTCCCGTCCCGCGGCTCAGAAAACAGGAAAACTGACCGGCGTCGTGATTGACGTTCGTCATCTTCCCCTCGTCCCCGCGACGACGTTCAGAGTGCTCGGCGAAAACGGACAGGTTGTCTACAGCGTTCAGCAGGTTGATTACGACCGTTTCCTTCAGTCAGGACAGTGCCAGTATCATGACAACATCAACTACGCCAAGGGTCTTGGAATGCTGGGTTCGAAAGTCGTCACAGTGAAAGCCCGCCGCCTGACAAACGGCAACGTTGACATCGTCCTTTCCAACACGGATGCCGCCAAGCTGGCAGGATATCAGCCGTTCAAGAAAAGCTGCTCCGTCGCCGTCGTCCTGTAGCGCGTGTGAGTTCAAGATAAAGGAGGAGAGCTGCAGTGAGTTTCCGTTCATGGTGTCTTGCCGCTCTTATAACTGTTTTCAGCGTCGGGGTTACCTGTGCAGCCCCGTCAGACTACCTCTTCGTCGAGGCGGAGGGAGAAGCGGCTGTCATCAACAATGACATCGCCGGAGCAAAAGCCGCCGCGAAACGCGCTCTGTACAGAAACGCTGTCGAGAAGGGAATCGGCGCTTCCGTCCACGGCATCACGAAGATGAAAGACTTTGAAGTGCTCTATGACAAAGTCTACTCTCAGGCGCAGGGCGTCGTGACCAGCTCAGAAATTTTTGTCTCAGAGCTTCGCGGCGATATCTATTACATGTCAGGGCGCTGCAAAGTCGCCCGTTCTGCACTGAACGGCGTGCTCGGTCCCGCTCTGATTGAGGCGATGGGCAATCCGCGGGTTGTCCTGCTCGTCTCCGGCTTCAGCGGCGACCGGTCGGCTTCGGCGTTCAGAGCCGGAGAGGAAGTTTCCGGCATTTTCTATAAAGCCGGATACATGATGCTTGACAGCGCTCAGATCGCCGCGCTGAACGCTGAGCAGCTGAGAGAAGAAGTTCTGCGGAGCAATCCTCAGGCTTTGAGAACCCTCGTCTCTGCGACGGGCGCTGATGTTATTCTGAGCGCGCGGGTCGTCAATTCGCTGTACGCAAAGCAGCGCGTTGAAGGCATTCCCATCTATGCCGTGCAGAGCAGCGTTCAGCTCAAAGCCATTTCCGCGCAGAACGCGCACATTCTGGCAGAGTCGCGCGCAGACGCCAAAGCTCAGGGCGTATCAGAAGGCGCCGCCGCCGATAAAGCCATGGCTCAGGCGGCGAAAAAAGCGGCTGACCCCATGACGTACATGCTGGCGTACAGTCTGGTAAACGGCTCAGCCGGCGCACTTGCCGGACGCACTGTCTCCGTCACCGTCGACACGATTTCGTTCGGCGATTCCAGAAAGCTGAAAAACACACTGGAAAACGCTTCAGGCGTCGTCTCGGTGTTTCAGAGAAGTTTCTCCAGCGGAACGCTGAAACTTGACGTCGTGACAAGCGGCACTGCTGAGGATCTTGCCGTCGTGCTTGAGGAAGCCGGAGCAGAAATCCGCGATGTCACGCAGGATACCGTCAGCGGTATCTGGCAGGAACAGCAGTAAGGAGGGAGTATCATGAGCACAGCTTTTCGCAGACTGATCGTTGCCGCTGTTGTGTGCGCGCTCTCCGTTTCAGCGTCTCTTGCGTCAGAAAGCGTTCAGGCGCTCTCCGAGGGCGCTGAGCAGGTCATGCAGAAAATGAAGGACTCAGGTCTTCAGGGAAGCGGAGTCGGCGTTGAGCCGATTCCAGGAACTGACAGCGAAGCCGTCGTTTCCTACGGCAGCGCCCCAGTCAAGCAGAACGCTGACGGCACAGTGGAGCCTCAGAACAAGCTTATTGCCAAGCGTGCCTCGCAGACTCAGGCAGACGCCGCGATGGCGTCGTACCTTGCCGGAGACGGCAATGGAAAGGCTTCTGTGCCTCCCGGCGTGAACAGCAGCAGCTGGACAGATGAAAACGGAACGCAGGTCTCTGCAAACGTTTATGTCCCTGAGCTGTCGGAAAAACTGAAAGCAGATGATTCCGTCGCCGATGTTTCAGGCGCTGCTGCTGTGGCTGAATTTGAAAACGCTGACTTGTCGGCGGATTTTTATGAAGAGCTGAGCGGCATTAAATTTGATGAAGGCATGGTTTCCCGCGTTGACTGGGAAAAAGGCTTTGTTGAAATTTCCGGCGAAGGCGCCGCTCCTGCCGGAAAGAGCCTGGCTCAGGGACGCCTTCTTGCCCGCCGTGCGGCAACAGCCGACATGCAGCGCAAATATGTAGAATTCCTTAAAGGCGCTGTTGTCCAGTCCGCAACGCGCATGAACGACTTTGAAGTTCAGACCGACAAGGTGTCCAGCGAAGTCAGCGGCATCGCCCGCGACATTCCTGTCGTCGATGAAAAGTGGGAAAGAGGCATCTACACCGTGACCGGCAGAATGCAGCTGAAAGACGTTCAGAAGTTTCTGCGGGATATGAGAAAGTTTGTAAAACAGTAGACATAAACAAAAAAGCAGAGAGCCTTTCCGCGCGCATTCTGTACGCAGAAAGGCTCTCTGCTTTTATCTGGTAAGAGCCTCTTTAGAGAAGTTCAAGTCTGTAGACGTCTTTTCGTATCTGCTTCAAAAGAGGCAGCTGCTCACGGACGGAGTCGATGCGCTGCAGATCAAGCGCGGCGATTTTCATTCCCTCTTTTTCATCAAGCCGCTCGCAGATTTCTCCCCACGGCGACGTGACGATTGAATTGCCGTAGGCGTGATACGACGCCGTCATGTCGCGCGCGGGCGAAACGCCGACAGCGTAGACCTGATTGTCCAGTGCGCGGGCGCGGAACGTCAGTTCCCAGTGAGCGGGGCCCGTCGTCATGTTGAACGCCGCCGGAACAACGAGGACGCGCGCGCCGCGCTCTGCCATGAGGCGGCTCAGCTCCGGAAAGCGAATGTCGTAGCAGATGGCGACGCCTATTTTCCCGAACTCGGTGTCAAAAACCGTCACGCTGTTTCCGGCAGTCAGCGTCTCAGATTCCTTGAAGCGCTGGCCTCCTTTGACGTCGATATCGAACAGGTGCATTTTGCGGTGGCGCGCGACGCACTCTCCGGCGCGGTTAAAGACGAACGACGTGTTGTAGACACGGCCGGCGTCGTCTTTTTCGGGAATGGAACCGCCGATAAGCCATATTCCGTTTTCAGCCGCCATGCGCGAAAGGGCGCTGCACGACTCGCCGCCCGCGTATTCGGCGTACACGGGGAAGTTTGGCGTCTCATAAGGGCAGCTGAACATCTCCGGAAGAACTGCGATGTCCGCTCCGCCCTGTGCTGCTGACGCGACAAACTGCGCCGCAGCGGCGAGATTGTCCTGTTTTTTCTGTCTGACGCGCATCTGAATGAGAGCAATGTTCATGATGAACCTCCTTATGTGCGTGTGTTCTATGCTGTCAGGAAGAATCTTACCATAAAGAGCGCCTTTTTGAGGATTGACTGGAAACTGTAAAATGCTGAAAAAGAAAAAGCGGACGCGCGAAGAACGTCAAATCTGTGAGGAATTTTTTTTACGCAGTAAAGACGGGAATTGACGCTGACGTTTTTTTTCAATAGAATTCAAAAAGATTTGTCTGAAAAATACACGAGCGCTGCGGCGCGTTTGTAAAAAATTTACACATGGCGAGCGAGAGGGGAAACGCAGATGGTTGAGCAGGAATTTTTTGAAAATATGGATTTGTTTAAGACGCTTCACGGGCTGCCTGTCAGAACGACGATTGAAACGGCATTTTACGAGAACAATGTGTCGCGCGTTGACAGCATTGCTCAGGCGTACGATTTGGCAAAAAAAGCTCCCGGAACGATTGAGCTGACAGCCATGCCCATCTATAAGCCCGATGAGCAGGGGCTGCCTCCCGGGTCGAACGTCCTCCTGTTCAACGACGGCAATGTGGTCGGCCGCTGCGCGGCGGCGCGCCGGATCGTCGGAACTCCTGACGCCAACGTTCCCAAACTGTGCGGCGTTCTGCGCGAGGCTATTTTCAACGCCAGACAGCGCAAATTTTATGAAGCCGAGGCCGTCGTCGGACTTGACAAGGACTTCATGGTGCGCGCCCGCCTGCTCATTCCGGAGGGGTTTGAGAACAACCTCCTGAGCTGGATGCTGAACTTCCAGTTCCTCGATCCCGTCACGCGCAACGTGTATAAAGGCTCCCGCGTCATTGAGGGCGAGGGAGAGATCCTTGTGTATGCCGATCCCTACTGGAGTGATCCAGAGTTCCCTCTGGGGCTGGCGTTTTTCTCGCCGGAGCAGAACTGCGCCGCCATTCTCGGAATGCGCTATTTCGGCGAGCTCAAAAAAGGCACTCTGACGCTTGCGTGGGGAGCTGCGGCTCGCCACGGCTATGCGGCATGCCACGGCGGTCTGAAACGCTTTACGCGCGAGGACGGCGGCAGGTTTGTCCTCGGTGTGTTCGGACTTTCCGGGTCCGGCAAGTCGACAATTACCCACGCCCGCCACGGCGGCAAATATGACGTAACAGTCCTGCACGACGACGCGTTCATCGTCAACGTCAAGGAGCGCTACGCCATTGCGATGGAGCCGACGTACTTTGACAAGCTTCAGGATTATCCGATGGGCTGCGAGGACAACAAATACCTTCTGACGGTCCAGAACTGCGGCGTCACGCATAACTCTGACGGCAAGCTGATGGTCGTCACGGGCGACCTGCGCAACGGCAACGGGCGCGCTGTCAAATCGCGCCTGTGGACGAAAAACCGCGTTGACCGCATCGACGAGCCGCTCAACGCTATTTGCTGGCTGATGAAAGACCCGACGCTGCCGCCTGTCGTTCGGCTGACGGGGTCGTCTCTTGCCTCAGCGATGGGGGCGACGCTGGCGACGCGGCGCACGACGGCTGAGCATCTCGCGAAAGGCGTCGACAGAAACGCTCTGGTCATTGAAAGCTACGCCAACCCGTTCCGCACGTACCCGCTGTCGCAGGATTATGAGCGCTTTAAGGCGCTTATTGACGACGGCGTCGCGTGCTACATTCTGAACACGGGCGACTTCATGGGCAAGAAAATTCTGCCGCAGCAGACGTTCAGCATTATTGAGTCCATCGTGGAGGAGCGCGCTCAGTTCGTGCCGTTCGGCGGCATTCCGGGCATGGAGTACATGCCTCTGCCCGGCTTTGAGGTGGACATGACTGACGCCGCCTACGTCGTGAGTCTGATTCACAACATGAACGACCGCTATCAGTTCATCAGCAGCCGCGCCGACGCCAGAGGCGGAATCGACGCGCTTCCTCAGGACGCGCTTGACTCCATTCACTCAGTCATTGAGGCGCTGGACGCGATTCAGAAAGCGAATCTGGCTCAGTAAATTTGCCGCAGTGAGAACAGAAAAAAAAGCCTGAAACCGCACAAGACGCGGTTTCAGGCTTTTTCGTTTTGTTCAAATAAAAAAAGGATCAGTCTGGCTCCCCGAAGGCGGAGGACTGATCCGAAAAAAACACTTTTTTACAGGTGATACTTGGAGTACTGATCGCGAATGCCCTTGACGGCCGCAGCGAGAGCTTCGGGATCAAGCACCATTTCCATCATGGAAATCTGCTCTTCCCAAGCTGCGGGATCAGCTTCCGCGCGAATTTCTTCGTCAAAGATATCATAAACGGCGAGTCCTAACTGGACGCCGGCCAAAGGTCCTGCATAGGTGGGGTCTCCGTTGGTAACGGTTTCGGCGTAAATTTCCGCGCCTTCAGCGTCGGAAGAACCGAAGATAACAACGCAGTTCTCTGCACCATACTTGTCAGCCATGTCAATGACACGCTGCTGGTTCTGCAGGTCCATGGCACCAGCGGCCGTTCAGACAAAGCACTCGGTCGCCTCGAAGACGACTTCCGCTCCGCTGTTCTCAAAGCATGCCTTCATCGCGGGAGCCGGAACACCGTCGCGCTCGCCAAGAAGGATCAGTTTCTTGCCAGCCAGTTTGCCCATAATCGTACACCTCCTTGTCATGGACTTATGGGGTTATTATAACCGGAATTTTTCATTTGAAAAGGGGCAAACGCGGAGTTTGGTTCAAAAATTGTACTTTTTGGCAAAAGTGTAATAAAAAAACTTATCAACACGGACCGGGCGAAAAGAAAAGGCGGCGAGGCGAGAACGCTTAAAACCCCTGAGACTGCCAGTGTTTGAATCCCTCGCCGACGACTTCGCTGACATCTCCCATGATGAGGAATGCCGACGGATCGCTCTGAAAGACAAAGCGCTTGAGCTCCATCGCCTGACGGCGCGTCAAAACGACCATGAGCATGTCTTTCTCCTCGTTGCTGTAGGCGCCGCACGCGCGGAGCACCGTGGCGGAGCGGTCGAGGGTGTCGGTGATGAAGCGCTTGATGTCCTGCGTCCTGCTGCTGATGATGAAAAGCTGAGCGCGGCGGTCAAAAGCGCGGATGACGCTGTCAATCGTCACGGACTCGACGTACAGCGTCAGACCGCCCATGAGAACCCGCTCCAGATCGACGGCGACGAATGACATCAGCAGAACGACGATGTTGATGTAAAACGAGGCGGAGCCCATGTCGGTTCCCCAGCGTTTTTTTGCGACGGCGGTCAGGACGTCTGTGCCGCCGCTTGAAGCGCCTTCGCGGAACATGAAGCCAAGCCCAAGACCGCACGTGACGCCGCTTAAAAGCGCTGCCATGACCGTGTTCTGGATGATAGGATACTGAAACATCTCGAAAAACGGCAGAGCCAGGCTCGTGATGACGGTGACGTAGACAGTCCAGAAGGCAAACCGCGGAGAAAGTTCTTTGTAGCCCCAAAGAAGAAGCAGTGCGTTTGCGCCGGTGATGAACCAGACGGGCGAAATTCCCCACAAGTAGGTCATAATCAGACCGATGCCTGTGACGCCGGTGCTTGCAAACTGATACGGCTCGATGAGCGCGGCAATGCCGAAGCACATGATGAGCGTGCCGGCTGTGATGTTGATAAACGAACGGAATTCGCCGCGCGCCATGGCCTTTAATGACGCGAAACTTATTTTGTCCTGAAACAATTTCATCGTCTAACGCTCCTCGCTTTTCTTCACGTTTTGCTTTGAGATTTAGTGAACTTTTTTAAGGTTAAATTTCAAAAAACGATGATTATCATACCACAAGTTTTTGAAAAATACTTCTGTGTGTTAAAAAATCTTGTTTATACAGAGCGTCTGCGGGCGATCTTTTTGATGGGATTGGCGCAAAAAAGCGGAGCTTTGCCGCAGGGCAAAACTCCGCTTCTGTAATGGTAAAACGAAAAAGTTTAGTTTTTCACGGCGACGGCTTCAATTTCAACCATGCCGTCCTTGGGGAGCTTGGCAACCTGCACGGCGCTGCGGGCAGGGAACGGCTCGGTGAAGTACTGAGCGTACACGCCGTTCATGGCGGCGAAATCGTCCATGTTCTTCAGGAACACTGTGGTCTTGACGACTTTGTCCATGGAGCTGCCGGCGGCTTCGAGAACGGCTTTGACGTTCTCAAGCGACTGACGGGTCTGCTCTTCAATCGTGGCGGGAAGAACGCCTTCAGGCGTCATGCCGAGCTGGCCTGAGGTGTAGACGTACACGTCTGTGGAAATTCCCTGTGAATAGGGACCGATGGCGCCGGGAGCTTTTGCTGTTGCGACTGCTGCTTTCATGCTATGTGTCCTCCTGTGCAGAATGATTTTTTCATTTTCTGCGCCTGTGTATACAGTGCAGAAACGCCTAGACGGCATTATACATGAAACTCCTCTTTTAGTAAAAGTCCGCGCTGTATCGGCGTGTGCTAGAATAAAGCCAGCAGGTGCGCACAGCCGCACTGAAAAAACAGAGGAGATGATGCGCGATGAAAAGATTTTTACGCGGCGTACTGGCAGCGGTCATTGTGTGTGTGCTGGCAGCTCATGCCTGGGCGCTGGCTCTTGGCACGTTCAACATTGAATACTTCACGGTTGAGGGCAAAAAGCGCTATGTGCCGTCGGACTGCGAATATCTGGCGGAGACGATTCGCCGAAGCGGCGCAGATGTGCTGGCGCTTCAGGAGATTTCGGGCAACTCCGCGATGAGATATTTTGTGATGAATCATCTGCGCGGCTGGAAGTACGCCGGCAACGACACAGGCAGCCGCCAGGATGTCTATTTTCTGTGGAATCCAGAAAAGGTCACGATGATGGGCGACGCCGAAGTGTACTTTTCAAACGCGTCGGGACGCTACAACGGAAAGAGTTTTAAGCTGTTCGACCGGCCTCTTTTGCTCGGACGCTTTAAGGATAACGAGACGGGAAGAGTCTACACGCTCATCAACGTCCACTTGAAAAGCATGAGTACGCGCGGCAAAAAAGATCAGGACGAAGCGGTCCGCTATAACGACGCCAAGCGCGCCGCTCAGACGAAGAAGCTGAATGAGCTTGTGCGATCGCTGCGCGGACCTGTGTTCATCCTCGGCGACTACAATGACACGGAACCCAAGGGAACAGATTTTCCTCTTCTCGGTCTGAAGCAGGGATACAGCTACGACAACAAAAAGAGCAATCTCGACTATATCGGTTACACGGGCATTGAAAAAGAAGAGCACTGGAACGTCTACGAAGTTGAGACGCGCATTCCTCGCCGTTCGACGAAAAAGACTCAGCACCCTGATCACGACATCATTGTCCTTGACATCGGCTCACGTTAGCGCCGAAGCGCAGCAGTCTCTGAACACTCTGCGCGGATTTTAGCGGTCGTAGAGCTTATAAAGCGCCTGAGTGCCGTCGTTTTCGCAGCCCTCTGCGGCAAGTTTCTGGTACAGCTGATACGCTGTCTCCAGCCCGGGAAGTTCCAGATTCATCTCGCGGGCGGATTCCAGCGCGATTTTCATGTCCTTGATGAAGTGCTTGACGTAGAATCCGGGCGCAAAGTTTCCGTCAAGCATTCGCGGCGCCAGATTGCTGAGGGAGAAGCTGCCTGCCGCGCCGCCAGAGATGCTGGACAAAACCTGACGCGGGTCGAGTCCGGCGCGTTTTGCGTAGATAAGCGCCTCGCAGACGCCCATCATGTTTGAGGCGATGGCAATCTGATTTGCCATTTTCGTGTACTGGCCGCTGCCGCATTTTCCCTGAAGCTTAATCTGTTTTCCCATTGCCTGGAACAGGGGCAGCGCCGCGTCAAAGGCTTCCTGACTGCCGCCGACCATGATGGAAAGGCGCGCTTCGCGCGCGCCGACGTCGCCGCCTGAAACCGGAGCGTCGAGCGCCGCGCCGCCGCGCTGTGCCGCTTCTTCGCCGATCCGCGCGGCAAGAAGAGGGCTTGACGTCGTCATGTCGATGAGAATTTTTCCGGCGCTGAATCCCTCAAAGAGGCCGTTGGCGCCGAAATAGACTTCTTCGACGTCTTTGGGATAGCCGACGATGGTGATCACCGCGTCGCACTCGGAGGCAAGCTCTTTCGGCGACTTTGCCCACTGAGCGCCGCGCGCTAAAAGCGACTCGGCGGACGATGCCGTGCGGTTGTAGACCATCAGGTCAAATCCGGCGTTCATCAGATTTGACGCCATCGAGCGTCCCATGACGCCAAGTCCGGCAAAACCGATTTTCTTGAGAGACATACGCATCAAACTCCTTTGATAAATATTTTGCCCTGTAAAATAGAGCTAAGGGTGATATAATGTACCGAAGTAAATTTTATAGGGGGTATCTGAACATGGAGTATCAACTGAGCTGCAAGGCGAAAAATCTGCGCCACTCTCTGATGGACGATTTTTTTGCCTACGACATGCCTGACATGACCTATTTTACAGCAGGACAGCCCGCTGCGGATATTTTTCCGCTCAATCTCATGGAGCCGATTGTGTCGCGCCTGACGCGGGAAGATCCGTCGCTGTTCGCGTATCCGCGTCCGCTCGGGGATCTTCAGCTGAGAGAAGTTCTCGCAGACCGTCTGAAAAAGCAGAAGGTAGCGCCCAATGTGAAGCCGGATCAAATCATCATGACGAACGGCGGAATTGGCGCGGCATGTCTGCTTGCTGAACTGTTCCTGAACCCCGGCGACGTTGTGCTGACGGAAAGCCCTACATTCCCCGAGACGCTGGAGTGTTTTCACAAGGAAGGCGCGAAGCTGGTCGGCGTGCCGATGGACACAGAGGGGCCGATTATTGAAGCGCTTGAAGAGGCGGTTCAGAAATACGCGCCGCGCTTCTTCTACGTCATCCCCGATTTTCAGAACCCGACTGGGCGCTGCGCGTCGCTTGAGCGCCGCAAAGCCGTTATTGAACTGGCGCGCCGCTACGGCTTTATGATCATCGAGGACGACCCGTACCGCGAGCTGTACTTTGACGTCCTGCCGCCGGCGACGTACTATTCGCTTGCGCCGGAGCTGACAGTGTACATGGGAAGTTTTTCCAAGACGGTCGCGCCCGGCGTGCGCGCTGGCTGGCTGATTCTGCCAGAAGAGGTCATGGAGCGCGCTGAGAGAATGCAGATGGCAATCAGTCTGGCGTATCCGGCGCTCATTCACAGGACGCTGGCAGAGCTTCTCGTCCTGCCTGAGTACGAAGCTCACCTTGATGAACTGCGCGCTGATCTCAAACGCCGCTACAAACTGCTGACCGGCATGATGGAGGCTCAGATTTCACCGGAGCACATGACGTGGGAAACGCCCCTTGGCGGCATGTTCCTGTGGTGCCACTTAAACGGCGTCAAGGGCTGGGATTTCTCAACCCGCGCGCGCGATCAGTTCCGCGCGGCGACGTTCCCCGGCGTCTGCTTCACGCCAAACTACGACGGCGAAGAGTTCTCCGTGCGCCTGACGTTTGCGCGTCAGACTGAAGCGGAGATGACTGAGGGCGTCAAACGCCTTGCTGCAGCGGTCAGGAGTTTCTTTTAAAATATCATCTCGTCTTGAAAAAAGCGGTCTGTTTCGTCGTCTCAGGCGAAACAGACCGCTTTTTGCGCGCCGTTATTTGTGCGCGTGCTGAGCTTTGGCGATTCGGCGCATTCCGTACCGCAGCGCCAGTCCGTGCTCGCTCTTTTCCATGCCGATGGCGCGGTAGCCCTGCGTCAGCATGGCGCGGTTGACTCGCGTGTTGGAGAGCGGAACGAGCATGGGCAGCTGATGAACGTGATCGGGCGAATTTTCCCGAACGTGCATGTACGTCAGAAATCGCTCTCTGCCGCCGTAAAAATGTCCCCAGTGGACGATGTGACAGCCGGCGCTGAGGGCGCTGATGAGGCTTGCCGGATTATTTGGCGAGATCGTGGAGATCAGGTGCTCGCGCTCTTTCGGCAGGCAGTGCGCTGCCAGCTCAATCAGGCGTCTCTGAAGCCCGTTGCCGCGAAAATCCCGGCGGACGACGACGATGTCGCGTATGGCGCCCTGACACGCAGGAATGTCCGCAAGGGGGCTGTCTTTGACCAGTTTTTCCCAGTCCGCCGGTATGGTTGAGATGATGACCATCGCCACGAGACTGTCCTGAACGGTCACGCCGAATCCCCAGCCTTCGCCGTTCAGATTGCGTTCAATTTCCTGATCGCTGTTGAACACTTTCGGGTTGTTCACGCCGCGCGCGACGAGGTCGTTCAGCGCGATGGCGCGTTCTGCGTCGTGCGCTTCCAGCATGATGAAGCGCGCGGAAACGGTTTCGCCGCCCTCAGCCGTTCGGATTGAAAACTCCTTTGCACTCGGTTCAAGCGCGTCAAAGCGCTCTCTGACCTCGGCGCAGTCGCGGTCGTTTTTGCAGATAGGGGTTTGGACTCGAATTTTCTGCACGGCTTCTTTTACAGAGGTGTAATAGCTTTTCGTCTCCATGGCGGAATCCTTTCCTAAAACGTGCGCCGAGAGAGGGGGATTATTCTCCTTCGCCTGCTTTAATGTCCAGTTTGATCAGTTCGTACTGGCGCGTTCCCATGCCCATTTTTTCGGCGTGCTCCATCTGAACCAGCGGTTCCGTTTCGGGGTGGAGCACTTTGAATTTGTCTGTCCCGTGCCCGCATGAGCACGTGTGCGAAACGCCGTGGAGATCGGCAGCTGCTGTCACCAGGTCGTAGCACGCGGTGTCGAGCGCCACGGGGTCTGTGGACGCGGCGAATCCGATGTCGGGAACAATCGGAGCGTCGCTCCATCCGCAGCAGTCGCACAGAGGCGTGATGTCCATCATGACGTTGATGTAGATGACGCGTTTGCGCCCCTTGACCGCTCCGGCGGCGTACTCCACGAGGCGGCGGTTGAAGCTGCCGCGGTCTTCCGCGCCGCTCCAGACCATGCGGACGGCTTTGCTCGTGCAGACGGTCATGCACTCACAGCAGCCGATGCACGGATCTTTGTCAATGCGCGCTTTGGCGCCTGCGTCTGTCTGAACCATGCTGATGGCGTGGGCAGGGCAGTGGCGCGAGCAGCGGCCGCAGCCGACGCACCGCGACTCTTCAACGACGAGCGCAACGGCGTGCTGGGCTTTTTTGCCGACAGCCGGCGCGCAGCCCATGGCGAGATTTTTCAGCGCGCCGCCGAATCCCGCGCTGACGTGTCCCTTAAAGTGCGAGATGACGACGAGCGAATCAGCCTCTGCGATGCCCGACGCGATTTTGACGCTCTTGAAATAGTCCCCGTCGATGGGAACCTCGCGATAGTCGTTGCTCTTCAGACCATCGGCGATAATCAGGGGCGCGCCAGTCACTTCAAAGCCGAAGCCGTTTTCAATCGCCGTGATAAGATGGTCGACGGAATTCTTCCGGCTTCCCGTGTAGAGCGTGTTCGTGTCGCACAGGTACGGCTTGCCTCCGCATTTTTTTACCTCGTCGGCAAGCGCGCGGACGAAAATCGGACGGAGGTAGGTGTCGTTGCCTTTCTCGCCGAAATGCAGTTTGACCGCCGTCAGATCGCCTCTCGATACGGTTCTGCCGAATTCCATGACGCTCATGAGCTCTTTCAGGACGTCTACTTTGCTTGTGCTGGGCGTGAAGGGCGCGAAGAAAACCTGCGATTTCTGTTCCATAACTGTACAACCTCCGGAGATTGATATTCTGAATTTCTTCTCTTTGTTATACATTATACATCATTCAAATCAATTGTGCGCGGTCAGCTC
>JAXEJY010000087.1:0-2298 GCA_034101315.1 Pyramidobacter sp. | reverse complement strand
AATTGAGTTGATCAGCCCCACCGTGTACGGGTGAGCGCCGCTGTCGATGACGTCGCGGGCAGGGCCGCTCTCCACAATTTTGCCGCAGTACATGACGTTGATTCTGTCGGCGACCTCCGACACGACGGCGAGGTCGTGCGTAATCAGCATGAGCGAGCAGCCCTCGGCGCGAATAAGGTCAGTCATGAGCTTCAGAATCTGAGCCTGAATCGTCACGTCAAGAGCCGTCGTCGGCTCGTCGGCGATAATCAGCTTCGGCTTCACCGCCAGAGCGATGGCGATGACGACGCGCTGACGCATTCCGCCGGAAAACTGGTGCGGATAGCTGTTCAGACGGCTTTCGGGATTTGAAATGCCGACGGCGCGCAGAAGATCGCAGCACGTTTTGCGGCGCTGCTCCTTGTTCATGTTCGTGTGCAGAAGAAGCGTCTCCTCCATCTGCTGACCAATCGTGTAGACCGGGTTGAGCGACGTCATGGGATTCTGGAAGATCATCGCGATGTCCTTGCCGCGCAGCTGATTCATTTCGTGCTCCGACAGCTTCATCAGATCGCGTCCGTCAAAGACGATCTCGCCCGATTCAATTTTTCCCGGTTCGTCAATGAGGCGAATCACAGAGAAACCCGTCACCGACTTGCCGCCGCCCGACTCGCCGACAACGGCGAGAACTTCGCCCTGGCGCATGTCAAACGACACGTCGTCAACCGCTTTGACGACGCCTTTAAACGTGTGAAACCACGTACGGAGATTTCTCACGTGCAGAAGAATGTCATTCATGGCTGTATTCTCCGCCTC
This sequence comes from Pyramidobacter sp., assembly GCA_034101315.1. Lineage (GTDB taxonomy): Bacteria > Synergistota > Synergistia > Synergistales > Dethiosulfovibrionaceae > Pyramidobacter. Next base: position 1,503 of record JAXEJY010000087.1, on the reverse strand, counting down.
ACTTCAGCTTGGGGTTCATCTCGTCGCGCAGGAAATCGCCGAGAAGGTTGATGCCGAAGACGATAATCATGATGTAGAGCCCCGGCAGAATGGAAACCCACCACAGACCGCTGTAGAGCACGCTGAAGCCTTCATTGCACAGCATGCCCAGAGAGGGATTGGAAATGGGCACGCCGAGTCCCAGAAAGCTGAGGCTGGCTTCCGTCAGGATGAAGCTGCCGACCTGAATCGTCGACAGGACGACGATGGACGCAAAGACGTTCGGCAGAACGTGCTTCAGGATAATCCGCCAGTCGGGCAGACCGATGACGCGCGTCGCCTCGATGTACTCGCTCTTTTTGACCGACAGCGTCTCGCCGCGGACGGTTCGGGCGTAGCGAACCCAGCCGACCAGCGTCAGCGACACCAGAATATTCACGACGCCGCGCCCAAGAATCGACATCATAAACAGAGCGATGAGCATCGTCGGGAACGACAGCTGAACGTCCGCAATGCGCATGATAATCGCGTCCGTCCTGCCCCCGAAATATCCGGCGGCAAGCCCCAGAAGAATTCCGATACCGCTAGCCAGCAGCGTTCCGGCGATGCCGATGATTAGAGAGACGCGGCTGCCGTAGACGATGGCGCTGACCATGTCGCGCCCCTGCTGGTCAGTTCCGAGGAGGAACTTCATGTCGCTGTCCTCCATCCAGAACGGCGGCTTATACGCGTCGCCAAGGTCAAGCTCAGCCATGCTGTACGGATTCTGAATGGTGAACGACGGGCCGATTACGGCAACAGCAATAACGACGACAACGATGACAGCGCCTGCAATTGCTGTTGGCGAATGGCAAAAGTTGTAAAAAAATTCTGAATCAAGAAAGGCGCGGAAACGGCCTTTTTTCTTTTCTGACATGACCGATTCCTCCTATTGAAGATCGATTCTCGGATCGATAAAGATGTAGAGCAGATCGACAATAAAGTTGATGAAGACGAACATGACGGCGACAAACAGGATATACGCCGCGATAATCGGACGGTCGGCGCTCGTCACCGCGTCGACGAGCAGCTTGCCGATGCCGGGCCACGCAAAAATGGTCTCCGTGATTGTGGTGAACGCGATCAGGTTCCCCAGCTGAAGCCCGAACACCGTGACGACCGGGATCAGAGTGTTTTTTAGAGCGTGACCGAACAGGACGCGGCGCGTCGGAACGCCCTTGGCGCGCGCGAATTTCACGTAGTCCTGACGCATGTTCTCCTGCATTCCCGCGCGCGTCAGGCGGATAATCGTCGCCACGTTGCCCATCGCCAAAGTGATGGAAGGCAGAATGAGGTGCGCCCAGCCGTCCGCCGTGGCAAGACTGGTGCGGATTCCGAACAGCACGCCGACTTCGCCGCGGCCGGAAACAGGAAGCACGCCGACGACGAGCCCGAAGAAATAGATCATCACCATGCCCGTCCAGAACGACGGCATAGAAATTCCGGCAATGGAAAGAGCCATGACACTCTTGCTGAAGCGGCTCT
>JAXEJY010000086.1:0-4440 GCA_034101315.1 Pyramidobacter sp. | reverse complement strand
GGAGCTGTCCATGACCAGGTGCTGCTCTGCCGCCGTCGTGATGGAGCGCACGTCGGCGACGATGGGGTTTTCCATGTACGACTTGACTGTCTTGCGGATGACGATGTAGTCGATGCCGAGAATCCGCGCCATGGCGTGGGTCAGAGGGATTGCCTTTGCTTCAGGGCAGACGAGATAGTCAAGTCCTTGAGGCATGCGTTTGACCAGCTCCTCGGCGCAGGCTTCGACAAGCTGCGTGTCGCCGAGCATGACGAACGACGCGATGCGGAGGTGTTCTGCCACGCGGCGCAGAGGAAGCTGACGCACGACGCCGGCGACGTGAAGTTCGTAGGTATCCATCGTTCAGACTCCTTTACAGTTTGAAGATGACGCGGAACAGGACGCCGGCAAGCAGACCGACGAAGGGATTCCAGCGGGCTGAGGCGAAAATGGTCGCGCCGACGACCATGCCCCACGGGCCGAAGCCGAATCCGTTGAGCGCTTCAGCGGGAACGCACGCCAGAGCGCCGGCGACGTTGTTGATAAACGTGACGAACACGCCCAGGACGAGCAGGAATCCGGCGATTGAGGAGCGGTGAACGTATTTGCCGATGGTGGGAAGCAGTTTGAAGATGAGCAGCGCTGCCATAATCGCCATCATCATGACCGATGAGCGCAGCGGGTTGGGAGCGGTTGCCGTGCCGGAGATGATTGACTCAACGGGCGAGCCGCCGAACAGCGTTGAAGCCATGTCGGCAAGGCTTGAGTAAATGGCAAGGTGGTCAATGTTGGCGTTCGTTTTGGCGATAGAGCCGGTGATTTTGCCGAAAGAGATGTTCGCGCCGATGTTGATGCACGCCATGGCAAGCGCGCCGGAGAGGATGCGGGGATTTTTCCACAGACGCCACTCGATGTTGCCGAACGTGAACTTTTCGTTGGAGATGTCGATGCTCAGCGTGTCGAGCTGCATGTGTCTGACGCGGAGGAGGTAGTTGTACACGACGGTTGCCGCAGCGACGGAGATGATAATTGTCCACGCCAGATCGCGCGTGATGACCCAGACGGCAAGAGCCACGATGACAGAGACAGTTCCGGACCAGCGCTCAGAGTTCAGCATGTCAATCGAAACGTTGGCAAGCATCAGTCCGACGCCAGCCATCATGGAGTTGACAATCGCGGGGCCAATCAGGGCGACGATCGCTTCGTTCAGGCCCATGAGCGACGGGATAAGCAGGAACAGAGCGCCCCAGAAGACCATGCTCAGACGCTCGCGGATATCTCTTCCCAGATTGCCGGCGAGGGCGATTGTCTCTGCTTGGAACGAAATGGTCGCAACAGAGTTGAAGTACAGAGAGCCGCCGATTCCGACGAGGAACGCCAGAGCGGTGGGCAGCGCGGCGAAGCCGTACATCAGAGCAAGAAGTCCCTGAGGAATACCGTTGACGACGACAGCAAGCGCCGCCAGAAGATCTGTAAACATGATAACAACCACACTCCCGATAAGATTTGACTAGTGAAACGACCAGTAATTTTACGTCTCAGACTGTAAAAATGTCAAGGTAAAAGAGGTTAAAAAAACAGCCCGAAGTCCGCAAAAGGACTCCAGGCTGTTCGTGTGTCTGTTTTTACTGCTTTCTCTTGCCGAAATCGAGCGCCAGAGCCGCCAGAGTGCGGATTCCGACGGGAATCACTTCATCGTCGACGCGGAAGCGCGGGTTGTGATGAGGCACGTTCGTTCCCATGCCGAAGTAGAAGTAGGCGGCAGGAACTTTTTCGCCGTAGTAGCTGAAGTCCTCCGATCCCATCTGGAAGGGCATGTCGTACAGACGGTCGCCCATTCCTTCAGCCTTGACGACGTCGACAACCCAGTCGATCATGGCGTTGTCGTTGACCGTCACGGGATAAACGGGCGTGTACTTCAGGTCAACGGTGCATCTCCACGCCTCGGCAATGCCCTTGGCGATGCGCTCAAAGCGCTCCGGCATGGAGTTTCTCGTCTCGCGGGTTGAAGCGCGGACGTTGCCCGACACGAAGCACTCCTCGGGAATGACGTTGGGAGCTTTTCCGGCATGGAGTGAGCCGACGGTGACGACGACGGGCTCCTGCGTGTCAATTTCCTGAGAGACGATGCTCTGAATCGCCGGAATCATCGACGCCGCGCAGAGCGTGGGGTTGACGGCTTTGTGCGGCTGTCCGCCGTGACCGCCCTTGCCCTTGATAGTCATCTCGTAGATGTCGGCTGAAGCCATCATGGGGCCGTGCTTCCATCCAATCGTTCCAAGGGGCGAATCGCTCCACACGTGCGCACCGATAATCGCGTCAACGCCGTCGAGTCCGCCGTCGGCGATGATCGCCGGAGCGCCGGAGTCGTATCCCGCCTCCTCTGCAGGCTGGAAGAGAAGCCGAATGGTACCGGCAAGCTCATCTTTGTGCGCCTGAATGACTTCTGCCGCACCGATGAGAATTGCCGCGTGCGCGTCGTGGCCGCAGGCGTGCATGACGCCTTCAACTTCTGACTTCAGCTCAAGCGACGGATCTTCGCAGACGGGAAGAGCGTCGATGTCGGCGCGGATTGCCAGAACGGGCCCGGGCAGATCGCCCTTGATCTCAGCGATCAGACCGGACTGAACGCCGCCGAAACCTTTTTTGACGACCGCAATACCGCGGGCTTCCAGCTCGGCGGCGATGCGCGCCGTCGTCTCAACTTCCTTCCACGGAAGTTCGGGGTGTTTATGGAAATGATGGCGCAGCTCACGCGCCTTTTCAGCCGCTGCGGCAACGCTTTCTTTAATACAGGTCATTGGAAAAACGTCCTTTCATGGAAAAAATGGTTCTTCAGACTAGAAGAACTTCACAAGGAATCCGGCAAGGAACACTGAAGCGATAGTAACCGTCGTGAATCCGGCGATGAGCATCTTGGGCATGATGTAGCCCATGATGAACTCTTTTTCCTCCTCAGTCTCGCCGACCATGCGCGCGACTTCTTCAGAGACGATGTACGTGCCGGGAAAGCCGAACAGGCAGGTGACGCTGATGGCAACGGTCATGCACCAGCTGTAGCCGAAGATCTTTCCAAGGACAACGGAGGCAACCAGAATGCCGATAACCGCCGTGGCAAAAGCGACAATGATGGGATAGAACAGCTGACCGACCATGGCAGGCGTGGCTTTGTCAAGGCTCATGAAAATAGGAACCATGATAGTGAACAGAAGCAGACCGCCGGCGTTGGCTTTGTCCATGACTTTCGTCTCGAGGAATCCGATCTCATGGAACACGATGCCGAAGATCATGCCCATGACGAAGGGGTGGATGACGCCGTTAAGAAGCGCTGCGCACTTGACGCTGAGCCAGGCGACGATAAACGTCTTTGCCATCAGGATAAAGGGCGTGCTCAGGTGCTTGGGAAGCGCAGGGATCAGAGGCTTGCGCTCAGCTGCTGCGGCGCCTTTCTCTTCTGCAGACGCGCCTGAAGCAAAGACGCCTTTCAGGCGGCGGGCTTCGCGGATAAGGCACGTTGAAGCCACGGGAACTCCGATAAAGTTCTGAAGGACGACGAGCAGGGTGACGAACACCATGATCATCTCAAGGCCTTTTGCCTTGGCAGCTTCGGTCATGATGAGCGCTGCGACGACGCCGCCGGCAACGGGGCCGGTCGCAGCGACGGCATACTGCTTGCCGATAAGAGGGCTTGCGAGGAAATAAATGCCCACAGCGCCGGCAGTCATTCCGAGAAGGGCGACAACGACAGTTTTCCACTCGCTTTTCAGCTCTTTCATGTTCATCATGCTTCCCATCTGAACCATGAGGATTGAAATGAACGCCATGGCAATGGGAACCATCTTCGTGTCAAGGAAAAGAGTTTTAGGAAGTCCGACCCAGAAACCGACCATAAAAATAACGCCGCTGATGAACATCATCGACGCGATCGCGCGCGTTTTCGTCGCAACAAAGTCGCCGACCGCAAAAACTATTGCTAAAATCGTAAGAGCAGACAACACATCCATACAACACAACCGCCTTTCACACATGCAGATTTTTTAAAGAACTTCTCTGCTATTTTTACATTCACAGAGAAAAACTTTCAGCGCGTTTTATAAAAAAAAAAGGCTGACCCCTGCGCGGGGTCAGCCCTTGGAATTGTCACTGCCGGCCATGACGCATCAGGCGTCGGCTTTTCCAGGGAAACCCACGCATTCGTCAAACCAATAATAGAAAAAGCTGAACGAAATACCTGACTGCACCGTCATCGCGCAAATTCCCCTTTCCTCAAAAAATGATAGGGTTGTTTTATCACAAGATTCACCCCCTGTCAATCACCAGATTAGCGTTTGTTTCTAAAAATGTGCTATGATATCATATGTCAAAATTTTGCCCGCGTCTGAAAGAGGAATGATGCATTTGAACATAAACCACGAACTTGGAGTTCTTCTTCTGTCCTGCTTCAACTTTTCATCGTTTTTT
>JAXEJY010000085.1:0-3270 GCA_034101315.1 Pyramidobacter sp. | reverse complement strand
CGCCCGCTTTTTTGACCGCCTGAACATAATCGTCCGCCACGAGCAGCCACGGCTGCCCCGGCGCGGCAATTCCGGCTTTGACCGTATCGGGAATATCCGCCATAAAGTTCGCTGTTATGCCGATGACCGGCTTTTTCATGCGCTAACGCCTCCTCTGATGCCGCCCTTTTTCCTCGCACAGCTGCGCGCAAACAGGGCGGCTTTTCGTGCTCCCTATAATACACCAGATTTCGCTCGCATGTTGATTTTTCGCGTAGGAAAAAACGGCGGTTCTGCGCTGGACAGAACCGCCGTTGATTTTAATTTTTTTCCAGAAAACGGGAGCTAGATTTCAATGACGCCCTCAAAATCGCGCACGGTGTCGCCGATGAGCGTCATCACGCCGCTTTCTGTCTGGCGCGCAACCATGCTGCCGCCGCGGGTCAGGATGGTCGTCTCGCCCTTTTCGATCAATCCCATGCGCTCTGCCGCCGCGGCTGCCGCGCATGCAGCTGTTCCGCAGGCGGTTGTCTCGCCGACGCCGCGCTCCCACGTGCGCACGCGCAGGGTATGCCGGTCGGTGACAGAGACGAAGCTGACGTTGACTCTCTGGGGGAAAATCGGCGCACAGCCGAGCTGAGGCGCTGTTTCTGAGATGTCGAGCCCGTCGACGTCATCGGCAAACACGACGCAGTGCGGCGTGTCAACGCGAAGGCAGGTTATTTGCCAGTCGCTTTCGCCGACGTGATAATACTGGTCAATGACGGGCTGATCGTCAGTGTTGAGCGTAACGGGAACGCTTGCCGCCTCAAAATTGGGAACGCCCACTTCAACTTCGGCGCTGTAGACTTCTCCGTTTCTGATGAACAGATGAATTTTCTTGACGCCGCTGTCGGTCTCGACGAACAGAAATTCTTTTTTGACGCCGCGGTCTTCGTACAGATATTTTCCGACGCTTCTGAGGACGTTCGCCGCCGTCTCAGCGCGGCTTCCGTCGGAGTTGTACATGGTCATGCGGGCGTCTGCTGTCTGCGACGGGCCGATGAGGACAATTCCGTCGCCGCCGATGCTCTTCTTGCGCCCGCACAGAGCGACGGCAAGGCTTTCAGGCTGCGCCACGGTCTGAGTAAACGTGTCGATGTAGATGGAATCGTTGCCGCCTGACAGCATTTTGACGAAGCGCAGGGGCGTCTTCTTCTGGGGAAGGTGCGCCGCGTCGACAAGCTCGATGTTGTTCTGGTTGTATCCGCTGATAATGGCGTCTGTCAGGGCGTTTGCCGTGTCAATGCTGGTCATGACGGCAATTCGGCGCTCGATGGCTTTGCTGCGCAGAGCCTGAGCGTCCTGCTGAGGACGCGCGCCGGGGGTCGTCGTTGAAATGACGCACTGAATTTTTCCGGCGTCGAGAAGGTCGAGGATGTCGCGGCGTCCCTGATGGAGTTTTCCGACGCTGATGCTTCTGATTCCGCGGCTCTTGAGGTACGCCGCAGTTCCGGCTGTCGCGTAGAGCGTGCAGCCAATCGCGCGCAGACGGCGCGCCACGGCGGCAATTTCGGGCTTATCGCGGTCCTGCACGGTCAGCAGAACAGCGCCGCCCCGGGTGATTCTGTATCCGGCGGCGAGCAGTCCTTTGTACAGGGCTTCTTCCATGTTTTTGCCGATGCCCAGAACTTCGCCGGTGCTCTTCATCTCAGGTCCGAGCTGGACGTCGACGCCGGCGAGTTTTTCGAACGAGAACACGGGAACTTTGACCGCCCAGCAGGGACTCTGGCGGTACAGCCCTGTGCCCCATTCCATGTACTTCAGCTTTTCGCCCAGCATGACGCGCGTCGCGATGTCCACGACGGGCAGGCCTGTGACTTTGCTGATATAGGGAATCGTGCGGCTGGCACGCGGGTTGGCCTCGATGACGTGAACCTGATTGCCGTAGATGACGTACTGAATGTTGATAAGCCCCTTCGTCCCCAGAGCCCGCGCAAGACGCGCCGTGCTGTCGATGAGACGCTCCGTCAGGCGTCCCGTCAAGTTCCACGCCGGATAGACGGCAATGCTGTCGCCTGAATGGACGCCGGCGCGCTCAATGTGCTCCATGATGCCTGGAATCAAAATATCTTCGCCGTCGCACACGGCGTCGACTTCAACTTCAGTCCCCATCAGATACTGGTCAATCAGGACGGGATTTTCAATGCCGCCTGCGAGGATCATGTCCATGTAGCGCTCAATGCTGGCTTCGTCGTGGGCGATGATCATGTTCTGACCGCCCAGGACGTAGCTGGGACGGACGAGAACGGGGAAACCGATCTCGCGCGCGGCACTCAGCGCCTCTTCTTTCGTCATGACGGCGCGTCCCTTGGGACGGGCGATGCCGCATTCGCTCAGAATGGCGTCGAACCGTTCGCGGTCTTCGGCAGCGTCGATGGCGTCGGCGCTCGTTCCCAAAATGGGAATGCCCGCGGCGTTCAGCGTGGAAATAAGCCGGATGGCTGTCTGACCTCCGAACGCAACCACGACGCCGACGGGGCGCTCAAGGCGGATGACGTTCATGACGTCTTCGGGCGTCAGAGGCTCGAAATACAGGCGGTCAGCCGTGTCAAAGTCTGTGCTGACGGTTTCGGGGTTGTTGTTGATCATGACGACGGTGTAGCCCAGTCGTTTCAGCGCCCACACGCAGTGAACGGAGGCGTAGTCAAACTCAATTCCCTGACCGATTCGGATCGGGCCTGAGCCGAGGACGACAACCGTTCCTTTGCTGTTGTTTTTCTCTTTCTGGCGCGTGATGAACAGCTCTGCCTCGTCGCAATGCTCGCAGCTCTGACCGGCCAGCGCAGGGGAGGCGTAGAAATAGGGCGTCTCGGCAGCAAACTCTGCCGCGCACGTGTCCACCATCTTGTACACGGGGCGCGCCGGTTCCGTCACGCGGGCGCCTGTCAGCTTTTCGACGGCGCGGTCGCTGAATCCGATCTGCTTCGCCGCGCGGTACAGCTGAGGCGTCAGCGTTCCTGCGGCGGCAAGTTCTTTTTCTGCCGCGCAGATGTTGAGCATTTTGTCCAGGAACCACTCGTCAATTTTCGTCACGTCGTGAATGTGAGATGAGCTGACGCCGCGGCGGAGCGCTTCGTACACGACAAAAAGACGCTGGTCAGTCGTCTCGTGAAGGCGCGCGTCAAGCTCGGCGTCGCTGAGTCCGGCAAGGGAAGGAAGGCACAGCGTCTCCTGTCCTGTTTCAGAGCCGCGGACAGACTTCATGAGCGCCGCTTCAAACGTCGGCGCAATCGCCATGACCTCGCCGGT
>JAXEJY010000084.1:0-7394 GCA_034101315.1 Pyramidobacter sp. | reverse complement strand
GGGGCTGGTTTCTTTAGCCCTGCACTGCGGTAAACTGTGCTGTGCTGTGCTGTGCTGTGCTGGTCATCGGATTCATTCCTTGTCCTCTTTCTTCGCGAGCAAGGCGGGTGAATATGAACAAAAACGCCGCAGATATAAAAGTAATAATAATGTTTTTTTTAGGCGTTGTAAAGTGAAGAACCTGCAGACGGCTGCGCTGTGTTTCAGATGAGTTTTTGAATTTCCGCGACAGCTTCCTGAATCAGGCGGCTCAGAATCAGCCCCGACGTTCCGGCAATGACCGTGTCGCAGTGGCTGACGGGAATGAGAATCCTTTTGGCGCGGCTCTGCCCCACGGCGGCGGCGATCGCCGGCGTGATCTCTCCCAGAAGAGAATCCGCGATGACGATGCCGACAGGACCGGCAATGACATCCGCAGTGCGGCTTTGCACGACAGCGGCGTTTTCGCCTGTCGCGGCGCAGTCCGCTCCGGCTTTCAGCATGACTGCCGTCGCGGCGGTGTTCGTTCCGACAGCTGTGATCTGGAGCTGCGGCGCGTTGTGCTTGAGCGCGCTGATGAGCTGTTTGCCGATTCCGCCGCCCTGCGCGTCGATGATGAGAACTTTCATCGTGTTCACCTGCTTTCAGTCTTTTCGTCAGTATAGCGCAGAACGGCGGCTTAAATCAAGGCGGCAGCTGCAGCGCGCAGCGAAAAAAAACGTCCTTTCCGTGCGGAAAGGACGTTTTTTTTGCTGAACGTTCATTACTCGTTGTAGCTTGCCGCCCGATGAACGGCGTTTGGACGGTCGCCGCGAATGGACATCAGAAGCCGGTTTTCAATCCACCGCGCAGCGCGCACAAAGGGCATTCCGATGAGCAGATAAATGACGGCGACGATGAATCCTGTGCCGAAATAATCGTAATTCACCGTCGCGAGCTGACCGTAGGTGCGCGTCAGGTCGACGAGCGTGATGATTGACACGAGCGACGAGTCCTTGAGCAGCGCGATGAAGTCGTTCGTCATCGGCAGCAGCGTGACGCGGAACGCCTGCGGCAGAATGACGTGGCGCAAAGCCTGAAGCTTCGTCATGCCAAGCGCCATGGCGCCTTCCATTTGGGCTCGCGGAACGGCTTCCAGACCGGCGCGGTAGTTCTCGGCTTCATACGCCGCGTAGTTCAGCCCGAGCGCCAGAGTTCCGGCGACAAACGGCGTCAGACGGATTCCGACGTTCGGCAGACCGTAGAAGATGAAGAACAGCTGAATCAGCACGGGCGTTCCGCGGATAAACTCAGTGTAGCACGTGGCAAATACCCGCAGAGGCAGAACGCCGAACAGCGAGCAGATCGCGATGATCAGCCCGACCGTCAGAGCCAGCGCCATGGCGCAGACGGACACTTTCAGCGTCACGAGCGCCGCTTCGCCGAAAGAGGGGAGAAAACCGATGTAGCGCTTGATTCGCTCGCTCCAGCTGCGCGCGCCGCGCTGAATGTCCGCCCAGTGGTCGTACATCACGGGCTTTTCGAGAGCGGGACGATGGTCGTTAAAGTAGTCCGCCATCATGGGGCTCCAGAGATTCCAGCGGTCGTAAATCCGGCGCAGCGTTCCGTTGTCGCGCATTGTGACGATTGCCGCGTTGACGCGCGCCAAAAATTCGTCTTCACCCTTGCGGATTGCCATGGCGTACTCCATGCGCCCGATGGGCTCGCCGACAAACTCAAACATTGGGTTGAAGCGCGAGTAGTAGATGGACATGGGCGCGTCCATGACGACGCCGTCCAGACGTCCGTTCTGCATATCCTGATACGCCGTCGCTTCGTTTTCGTAGCTTCGGATATCGGCGATGCCTGCCTTTGCCAGCGTTTCATACGCGTATGAGCCGCGCAGCGTGCCGATGGTGTGCCCGCGGCAGCTCTCAAGCGTGGAGAGTCCTCCGGGGTTGCCCTTCGGGACGACCAGCTGGAGATACGTCACGTAATACGGAATCGAGAAGTTGATCACTTCTTGGCGCTCCGGCGTCACTTCAATGCCGTTGATGACGATGTCGTACAGATCTCGCTCCATGCCGGGAATGAGAATGTCCCAGACGTTCTGAACGAATTTCGGCGCAACGCCCAGCTCCTTTGCCAGAGCGGCGGCGATTTCGGCTTCAAAACCGATGAGCTTTGTCGTGTCAGCCGGATCGTACAGGATAAAAGGCACGCCGCCTTCAGAGTTGCCGCCCCAGCGCAGCTCATTCTTCGGCATAAATCCGGGAGCCGCGTGCGCCGGCAAAACAAAAAGCGCGAGAAAACAGAGAAGTGCGCAGAGTGTTATCGCTTTTCTGTGCAGAGAATTATCAGCCCCACTGTTCACGAAAAGTGGCCTCCTGCATAAGTTTAATTGTGATAACTTGCGGGTTTGAGCGTGAGATCCTTTTCCTTAGCTGTGCTGCCGCGAACGGCAACGGCAAGTCTTCGCTCTGCATAGCGCGCGAGGCGCACAAAAGGCAGACCGATCAGGAAGTAGATGACGGCGACCATAATGCCGATGCCGAAATGGTCGTAATAGGTGTTGGCGAGCTGACCGTATGCCTTTGTCAGGTCGATGAGCGTGATCATGGAGACGAGCGACGAGTCCTTCAGCAGGGAGATGAAGTCGTTGGTCACCGGCGGAAGAGAGACGCGGATCGCCTGGGGAATGACGACGTAGCGCAGCGCATCGCGCTTCGTCATGCCAAGCGCCAATGCGCCTTCCATCTGAGCTCTCGGCACTGCCATCAGACCGGCGCGGTAGTTTTCCGCCTCATACGCGGCGTAGTTCATGCCCAGACCGATGATGCCAGCCATAAATGGCGTCAGGCGAATGCCGATGTTCGGCAAGCCGTAGAAGATGAAGAACAGCTGAATCAGAACGGGCGTGCCGCGGACAATTTCAATGTACGCGGTGGCGCAGCGCGAAAGCCACTTTGGACCGAACAGGCGCATAATTGCCAGAATAAGCCCGGTGAGAATTGCCAGAATCATGGCGCAGACGGACACTTTCAGCGTGACGACCGCAGCTTTGCCGAACGTGGGAAGGAAGCTGACGTAGCGGTCATAGCGCTCTTTCCAGCTGAGTCCCTGACGCTGATATTCAGCCCATGCGTTAAAGCGGTCGGGGCCCATGCGCGCCGGCGAGTTGTCGTTGAAGTACTCTGCCATGACGGGCGTCCACATGTTCCAGCGGTCATAGATGCTGCGCAGTGTGCCGTCGTCGCGGATGGAAACGAGCGCGTCGTTGATTTTTTTCAGGAACTCTGTCTCGCCTTTGCGGACAGGAATGCCGTAGCTGATCTCGCCGATGGGCTCGCCTGTAAATTCGAGGTCGGTGTTGAAACCGGCGTAGAAAATGGCAATCGGCGAATCCAGAAGAACGGCGTCAAGACGGTCGTGCGCCATGTCCTGATAGGCGTTGATTTCGTTCTCGTACGTGCGGATATCATCCACTCCGGCGTCGACGAGCTGGAAAAACGCATAGGACTGTTTCAGCGTGCCGATTCTCTTGCCGACGCAGTCTTCAATCGTCTGGATTTTATACGGATTGCCTTTCTGGACGACGAGCTGAAGGAAGGTTTTGTAGTAGGGAAGTGAAAAATCGACTTCTTCGAGGTGCTCGGGCGTGATTTCCAGACCGCTCAGGGCGATGTCGTACAGACCCAGATTCAGTCCGGGGATCAGGTTGTCCCAGCCGTTGTGGACGAACTCAGGCGTCATGCCCATGCGCTCGGCAAGTGCGTTCACGATGTCAATTTCAAAGCCGATCATCTCTTTGTCGTTCTCGGGGTTCATGAACATGAACGGCACGTTGCCTTCGGAGTCGCCGCCCCATTTGAGGACTGGCTTTTCAGCAGCGGATACAGAGGCGCAGAAAAGAACGAGGGCGCTCAGCGTCCACGCGCACAGCTTTATCAAGCGTCTCATTCTGAAACGACTCCTTTGAGGTGGCGCAGGAAGTTCTGCGTGCGCGGGTTCTGAGGATGCTCAAACAGAATGTCGCCGTCCTCTTTTTCGACGATTTCGCCGCCGTCCATGAAGACGATGTAGTCCGATGCGTCGCGCGCGAACTTCATCTGGTGCGTGACGACGATCTGTGTCATGCCGTCGTTGTCGAGGTCCTTCATAACCTGAAGAACTTCGCCGACGAGCTCGGGATCGAGAGCGGACGTCGGCTCATCGTACAGCATGACCTCAGGCGCCATTGCCAGAGCGCGCGCGATGGCGGCGCGCTGATTCTGACCGCCTGAAAGTGTCGCGGGGTATTTGTTGGCAAAGCCCCCAAGCCCTACTTTTTCAAGGAGACGGAGCGCTGTTTCGCGCGCGTCTTTTTCGGCGACGTGTTTGACGACCATCGGCGCGAGCATGATGTTATCAAGGACAGTTTTGTGCGGGAACAGGTTGAAGCTCTGGAAAACCATTCCCACTTTCTGGCGCATGCGGTGACATGCATCCAAAAAGTTCTTGTCCATCGACTTTTCGCCGATTTCACGGCTGACCGTAACTCCGGCAATCGTAATCGAGCCGGAATCAATGTATTCGAGACAGTTCAGACATCTCAGGAATGTCGATTTTCCGCATCCCGACGGCCCGATAATGGAAACAAGGTCGCCTTTTTTGATGTCAATGGAGACTCCCCGTAATACGACATCGTCTTCAAAGCTTTTGCGCAGGTCTTTCACCTGGATCAACGGTACAGCCGCGTTGGTCAATTTTCGTCTCATCCTCCTGGTACAGAACAGGCGTGAAGCGGTGTCTGCCCTATAGCGTGTGCCGGAGATATCCCACAGGGTCCGGCTTGTTTTTTTGCGAGGTTTCCGCCCCTTTGTTTTTCCCTTGGCTCACCGCTCAAAAAAAGCGGCGTGAGCACATGGGAGAGTGTGCGCCCGCGTAGGGCCGCCGTACTCCAATTATAGGGGTAAATCCGCTGTTGACAAGACCTTTTTTTCATTTTGGGCGATATTGATTGCCCAAAAAACGCTGAAAAACAATTCCCCGTCCGCGAAATGCGCCATATTTTTCTCCCGCGGACGCTCTAACGCCGCCAATGGCGCGCCAGTGGAATTTTTAGCGCGAAAATCGCCTGACGATTAAATCTGCGGGATAAAAAAACAGAACGTCCGCAAAAGTGAGTTCTGCGGACGTTCTGTTGTCTTTGGCGGCTCGCTGTTTCGGGGGAGTGAAGCCGCGCGGGGGCTCGCCTTTTAGCGGCCTTCTTTGACGTCGTTGATCATCGTGCTGCCGAAATCGACAGCTTTCAGCCATTCTTTGTCGTAGCCGGGCTGCTTGATCTTGTTGTCTTCGATGTAGTAGGGAAGCTGGCCGTACTTGGAGACAAGGTGACCGGCAAATGCCCACCAGTTATTCTCAAGGTTCTTCATCGTGTCGTTGCAGTGCTTGGTGAGGAACTTGACCGCTTCAGCGGGATCTTTGGCGTACAGCTCCATGGCTTTCTTTTCAAGAGCGGGCTGAGCGTCGAAATAGCTCTGCTCGATCTTCTTCTGTTCAGCCTGGATTTCGGGGTACATCATATCCCAGCGGTGCTGTGCCCACTGCTGGACGAAGTTGAATGCCCACCAGGGGTTGTCGAAGTTGAAGTTGACGCGGTCGTTCTCGCCCCAGTTCTTGGGAAGCTCTGTGACGCCGGCGTAAATGGGCGTGTAGACTGTCGTGTCAGGCGCGGCAAGTCCGAACCACAGAACGCCGCCGATGGCTGCGGGCATGTTCTCGCGAGTCTGGCCGATGAAGCTGTAGGAGCACTGAGGCACGGCGATGGCGCGCTCCCAAGAAGCGAACGCCTTGCGGTCTTCCATGTCGTGCTTGGGCTTCTGAGGACGGTAGCGAGCAGGTGAGCCGAACGGACCGGCAGCAAGTCCCTTCGTCAGGTCGTAGGGAGTGCCTTCAAGGTGATCGCGGTAGATCTTCTGAAGATCCTGGACGGAGAGCTTTGTGTCAGGTTTGACGGAGAAAGGATAATCCTGAAGTCCTGAGCCGGGCGTCAGCTTCAGAGAGGGTGCGACGAGATCAAAAGCTCTCCACTCGCGGCGCGAGCTGCCAAAGCTGTGTTTTGCGGCTTCGCCGTAGTTATCGCAGTCAAAAATGTGCGAGAAGTTGAACGGAGTGCCTTTCTTCCACCAGCCCATCTGCTCGGCAAGCTCGGTGATGTTTGAGGAGTACATGAAGTTCTCTTTGTCCTCAAAGTCGATGACGCCGAGGCGTGAGCGGTTGGCAGCGACGAAGAAATGATCGTCGGGCACGCGGCGGGCAGCCCAGATTGCGCCGGGTTTGCCGCTGTCGCGGGTCCACAGAAGACCGGCGCCGCAGATCTCAAAGACCCAGAGCTCCTTGCCGTCGGCGATGATAAGGCCTTCGCCGCCGTCGCCGTAGCCGTATTTCTCAGCAAGTTCACCCATGACCTTGATCACTTCGCGGGCGGTTTTGCCGCGCTGAAGTCCGAGAACCTCAAGGTTTTCGATGTAGAACATGCCGTTGGCGCTCTGAATTTCGTCGCGGCCCGTCCACGTGTGTTCGCCGATCATGACCTGATGTTCATTCAGGAAGGGATAGCCGATGTGGAAATAGGTGTAGGTGTGGGGAACCTGAGGAACCTGTCCGTTGAGGGTCAGTTTGCGGCCGGGGCGGCTGTCCATGCAGGCGACGATGTTGATGTCAACCATTTCGCCCTCTTTGTGATCGCCGCCGGGGACGACTTTGACGCGGGCGTCATACCAGTTGTCGCAGGTGTGAGCCGTGAGGATTGAGCCGTCGACTGTGGCGTTTTTGCCGACGCCCAGAGGCGTGCATGCCACTGCGGCGCTGCCCATAAGAACAGCAGCTGAGAGCGCTGCGGCAGAGCGGAAAAGTGTGCGTGTGTTCATAACAGAAACCTCCGTAATATTTTTTGTGTAAAAACAACCGATGCGGAAACTGAAACGAAAAATCACAAGTACAGAGCGCAGTTTTTTCCCAAAAGGAGAGGTGACTCCCCCCAAAGCGCCTCTCCCTTGGTCAGCTGCGAAAAATTAGTCGTAGTAGACGCGGTCTTTCGGCGCTTCTGCGGGATTGTGGAAGAACGCGCCGAGCCCTTTTTCCATGATTTCAGCGTATCCGGGCACGCCCTCGATCAGAATGGTCTGCTCCGGACGGACCATCGCGTTGACCTCAAGGATGGTCAGCATGGTCTGGACGTGACGGGCGACGCGCTTGACGGCGGGCCAGCCGTTTTCGTCGATGGGAGCGTAGAGCAGTTTGTGCTCGCCGGCTTTCATGACGAAACGGTCTTTGCCCGACATTAGCAGTTCTTCGTCGGTGATGCCGCGAATGCGGTCAAGCATGGGCTCAGCCACTTCGCACAGATACGACGCCGCCTGAGAGTGGTCGCCGATTTCGCGGTGCGACAGTCC
>JAXEJY010000083.1:0-7902 GCA_034101315.1 Pyramidobacter sp. | reverse complement strand
TCCTCAAGCGTCGTCACAAGCCGGTGAACAGTGCTCTTGTGAAGCCCCGTCAGACGGCTGAGGTCAGAAACGCCCAGAGCTCCCGGAGCGAGATAGAACTGCTCCAGAATCATCAGCCCTCTTACGAGCGACTGATTGGTGTAGCGTCCTTTATGATTTTCCAGTTCCATCATTTTTCCCCCATGAAAATGTCATTGTGCTCATTATACTCCCAGATTCATCGGGGAGAAATACGGAAAAGCTTATTTGTCCCATAAACTCTTTCTTATCGAAAAAATTCGAACACGTGTGCGAACAGCCGGCGCACAAAAAGGCGTCTGCAAAAAACGTCGGACAGTTTTTCACAGACGCCCCCCCGCAAGCCTATTCGCCGGCGAGATTCAGAATGCTCTGCGCCAGCACGCTGACGCCGTGTGTCATGTCGGCGTCGGACGTATATTCATTTTTGTTGTGGCTGATTCCCTTGACGCTGGGAACGAAGATCATGCCCGTCGGCATGAAGTGCGCCATGGCGGCGGCGTCGTGCGACGCTCCGCTGGGCATTCGGCGGCTGCTGAGGCCGCAGGCGGCAGCTGCGCGCTCAACCGCGCTGATGACGGGCTCGTGAAGCGCGACGGACGGCTTTGAGACGACGAGCTCAGCCGTCGGCGCGAAGTCGGCGAAGTCCTCAAGCAGCTTTTTCAGCGCCGCGGCGATCTCCGCGTCGATTTCGTCGGACAGAGAGCGCAGCTCCACGACCATGGACGCCTCGCCCGGGACGACGGCAGGCGCGTTGGGCGTCAGGGAGAACACGCCGACGTTGCAGACAAAGTTGTCATTGACGGCAAGGCGTTTTTCAACCCAGTCGTACCACTTGGCGACAAAGCGGCACGCCGCTTTCATGGTGTCGCGGCGCTCCGCCATGGGCGTCGTTCCCGCATGGTTTGCCTCGCCGCGGAACGTGACTTTGTAGCGCACGATGCTGACGATTCCCGTGGGAATGCCGACGGCGATGTTCTGGCGCTCAAGGACGGGGCCCTGCTCAATGTGCAGTTCCAGGTACGCCTTGTACGCTGCCGGATCGAGCTTGGCGTTGGCGATGTCCTCGCGGGTCAGTCCCGACCAGCTCAGAGCCTCTTCGCTCTGGTCAAGAGGCGCTAAACCCATGACGGCACGGCTTCCGAACGTGCCTCCCAGCTTGCTTGCCTCTTCGGCGATGAACGCGACGACCTCAAGAGGGTTCTTCAGAGCGCCGTGCGTCTCGTGAATGGTCTGAAGCGCCTCAATTCCCGCGACGATTCCAAGCGCGCCGTCATAGCGTCCGCCGTTTGGCACGGCGTCGAGGTGCGAGCCCGTCAGCACAGCCGGCGCGCCGGGGTCAGTTCCCTCGTAGCGGCCGTAGAGCGAGCCGACGGAGTCGACGCGCACGGACATTCCGGCGTCTTTCATCTTCTGTGCCAGATAGTCGCGCGCACGCGCATAGTTTTCGCCGTACGACGGGCGGTCCATTCCGTCTTCAGTCCAGCCGATGGCAGCCAGAGAATGGAATGTTTCGACAAAACGTTTTTCATTGATGTTCATATTATGCACTCCCGCAAGTTATTTAAGAAGCTGGAACGGCCACAGCGACAAGAACGGCACGTAGGTGATCAGCAGAACGGCGATGAGATTCCACAGCATGAACGGCAGAGAGCCGCGCAGGACTTTTTCAAACGGCGAATGACAGATGTTCGCCGCGACGAACAGGTCGACCCCCATCGGCGGCGTCGCCATGCCCAGAGCGAGGTTGGCGATGACGATAATGCCGAAGTGAATCGGATCGACGCCCAGTTTCAGCGCCAGAGGCAGGAAAATAGGACAGAAGATCAAGATGTTCGAAAGCGTGTCGATGAACATGCCGCCGATCAGGAACAGGACGTTCAGCAGGAGGAGAATGAGAATCTTATTCTCCGTCACGGCGAAGATGAGATTTGAAACGAGCGTCGGCACGCTGCGCATGTGGAGCAGCTTGGCAAACGCGCTGGCAGTTCCCATCAGGAACAGGCACGAGCCGGTGATGACGGCTGCTTCAATGATGGCGCTGGCAAGTCCCTTCGCCGTCAGCCCCTTTGTCGCAAAGCCCAGGACGATGGCGTAGACGACGGCGACGATACCCGCTTCCGTCGGCGTGAAAATGCCCGTGTAGATTCCGCCAAGGATGATCAGCGGCATGAGCAGCGCCGATTTCGCCTCCCAGACCTTGCCCAAGACCCATTTCCAGTTGCCCGGGCGCGGCTGGCCGGCAAAGTGATTCTTTCGCGAGATGTAGATGGTCGGAATGCACAGCGCAACGGCGACGATGATTCCGGGGACGATTCCGGCGAGGAACAGATCCGTGATGGAGACGTTGCAGTTGACGCCGTAGACGATCATCGGGACGCTCGGCGGAATCAGAACGCCGATTCCACCGGCGCACGCGACAAGACCGCCGGAGAAGCCCATGTCATAGCCGCGGTCGAGCATGGCAGGCAGGACAATCGCGCCGATGGCGGCGACGGTTGCCGGACCGCTGCCGGAAACGGCGGCGAAAAACGTGCAGGCGACGACCGCCGCGATTCCGAGACCGCCCGGGAAGTCGCCCGAAATGGCCTCGGCGAGGTCGGTCAGCTTGCGCGCGATTCCGCCGTGCGACATCAGCGTTCCGGCGAGAATGAAGAACGGCAGCGCCAGAAGCGTGAACGAGTCAGCAATGACGATCATTCTCTGGCCGACGAAGAACATGACCTTGCTGAGGCCGCCGGGAATCCACGGGACGAACGCAATACAGCTGAGTCCGATGGCGACGGCGATGGGAATTGTCAGGAAAAGAGCGGCAAACATCGTGCCGAATACTGCTGCAAGCATAAGATCACCCCTGTTCTTTTGCTGAGTCCGCGCCGCGCCCTTTCAGCAGAGGAAGAAGCTCTTTCTGGAAAATGCGGAACGCGAGCAGAATAAAGCACGCCGGCCCGAAGATGAAGTACGTCCACACCGGAATTTCCATTGCGGCGGTAATCTGCTGGCTCTTGTACTGCAGCATGGTGATTTTCCACGAGTGCTGAGCGACGAGCAGACTGAACGCCAAAAACACGACGGACGAGAAAATGCGAATGACGCGGCACAGCGGCTTGGGAAGGATCGTCAGAAGAATTTCGACGCGGACGTGCTGGCATTTCTTGGCGCAGAGCGCAAAGCTGAAGAGAGAAAGCCCGACGAAGCAGATTCTCATCAGCTCTTCAGCCCAGCTGTGGACAAAACGCAGGGCATAACGCGTAAAAACCTGTTCAGCGCCGATGGCGAGAATGACGAGAAACAGCACGACGACCAGCGTCTCTTCAAGGTAGTCGTCGAGCCATCTGATAATTTTCATGAGAAATACCTCCTAAAGCGTGGGAAGGCAGAGTTTTCAGTTTTTAGTGCGACGCTCAGAGAACAGACACGCAATGCCTGTTCTCTGAGCGTCGTGTGCGTTCAAATCTCAGCGCCGTTTAGCTCTTGGGAGCCGCCTCGGCGAAGGGTTCCTGGAACTTCATGATCTTTTCGTAAATTGCTTTGCCGTCTGTCTTGAGGTATTCATCGTAAACGGCTTTTGTCGCGTCGCGGAAACTGGCGCGCTCTTCGGGCGTCAGCTCGATGACCTCAGGAGCGCCGGCGTCCTTGAACTTCTTGATAACCGCAGCGCAGTTTCCGAACGTGTTCTTCTGACCCCAGTCGCACGCGTAGTTGACGGCTTCCTGGACGATTTTCTTCTCCTCGTCGCTCAGACCGTCCCACGTGATTTTCGACGTGACGATGAGCATGGGATCGAGAATGTGGCCGTCAAGCGTGACATACTTGTTGACGGTGTAGAATCCCTGAGACTCGATGCTTTCAATCGTGTTCTCGCCCGCGTCGATGACGCCCTGCTGAAGCGACGTGAACACTTCGCCGAAATCCATCGGAATGGCGTTGGCGCCCATCGACTTGAAGATCGCCATGCGAATCGGAGCGGGCTCCGTGCGGATCTTGATTCCCTTGACGTCTTCAGGCTTTCTGACGGCGACGTTGCTGTGAATGTGGCGCCAGCCGTAGGGGAAATAGCCAAGAGCCTTAATGCCCTTCTTCTCAAGAGGCGCGACGATTTCCATGGCAAGAGGGCTGCGCATGAACGCGACGAACGCCTCTTCGCTCTTGAAAAGGTACGGCAGGTCAAAGACAGAAACGGCGTCGGAGAACTGAGCCAGAAGACCCGTGGAGATGATCCAGAAGTCAGTCATGCCCTGCTGAATCTGCTCAAGTCCTTCGCGGTTGTTGCCGAGCGCTGAAGCTCCCATGACGGAGAGCGTCATTTCGCCCTTGGAGAGCTCTTTCAGTTTCTCTGCGAACTGCGTTCCCACGCCGGAGAACGTCATCTGAGGCTGACCCGTGTGACCCATGACGAATTCACGGGCGCTGGCGGCGCCGGCTGAAAGGACGGCGAAAGCGAGAAGCGCTGCTGCTGTACGGCGGAACTGTGTCATGTGTGTACCTCCCGTGGATAAAAATGTGGATTGCTTGCTTTTTTAGAAATTAGTCGCTGCCGAAAAGATTGCGCATGACGTCTTTGTCGGCGGTGTCATTGGCGCGCTCTGACGTGAGCGGCGTCACGACCATGATGACGATGAAGCAGACCAGGCACGCGGGCAGAGCAGCCATGATTCCGTAAGGCTGACCCTTGGCGTACCAGATGAGCGCTGTCGCGAATCCGGCAAGGGCGGCAAGAACCGCGCTGATCTTGTTGGCTCTCTTGTAGGCGACGCCGACCATCGTGGTGACAGCGAGGGCAGAGCCCATCAGCGTGACGGCTTTCGCCTGAACAGTCTGAATCGTGTCGCTGATGAAGAACGTCAGGACGACGGCGCCGACGCCGAACACGACCGTAGAAATTCTGGAGACGAGAAGCTCTTCCTTGTCAGAGACGTTGCTCTTGACCTTGCAGTAGAAGTCGTGCGTGAACGTCGTGGCGACCAAGAGGAGCAGAGAGTCAGCCGTTGAGATGATGGCGGCGACGACGGCGGCGAACATGACAGCGCCGGCAATAGGCGTGACTTCCGTCATGACGAGCGTCGTGAACACCTGATCCTGCTTGGCGATGCCGGGGTGAATGAGAATGCCGCACAGACCGATGATGACGAGCGGCACGTAGAACAGAAGAAGACCGATGGCGGTGATTCCCTGGGACTTTGAAGCGATTTCAGGCGATTTTGCCGACATGAAGCGGGCGACGAACTGAGGCGCGCCGAAGTTGCAGATACCCCACGTGACGACCCACGAAAGCGCCGTCAGAGGCGGAATCTTGACGCTGAATCCCTTGACGAAGTCGGGGTTGACCTTGGCGATGCCCTCGTTCATGGCGGTGAAACCGCCGACGCGGCTGAGGAACTGGAACGCGATGACCCAGACGCCGATAATGATGATGAAGGAGCAAATCGTGTCCGTCCACGCGACGGCTTTCATGCCGCCGATGCAGGTGAAGACGACAAAGACGAGAAGAAGGACGGCGCAGCACGTCACAGTGCTCCAGTTGGCGAACGACTGAATGATAATCGTGCCGCCCGTGACCTGGTTGGCAAGAAGAGCCGTGCAGCAGACGACGATGAGCAGCGAAACGGCGACGGAGAAGCCGCGGCTGTAGCGCTTTTCGATGAACTCGGGCAGCGTGTTGCACTCGCTCTGGCGAACTTTCTTGGCGAAGTAGACGCAGGCGAGGAATGACGTCATGAGCGTTCCGGCGGCGTTCCACCAGCCCGACCAGCCGTTGAGGTAGTAGTAGCCCATGTAGCTCATGATGGACGTGGCAGAGATGATCGTCGCGAAGTACGTTCCCGCCATGGGGATTTTGCCGAGCGATTTTCCGGCAACCATCCAGTCCTCAGAGCTCTTGACGCCGCGCGAAATAAAAAGACCGACGGCGGCAAGACCGATCATGAACGCAATAGTGACGACGAGATAGAGCGTGTGATGCATTATTCATTTTCCCCTTTCTTGCCTTTCAGAGTGACGTACACAAGAGGGAAGATGCCGAAAAAGAGATAGACTCCCCAGAGGAATTTGCAGCTTGCAGAAACTCCCATCTTCATTTCTCCTTTCAGGTTTTTCTTCAGGTTTTCCAGGCTGCCGTTATCCCTGATTCGGGCGGTAGCGGCACCTTTTGCTGATTCCGACGCCGTAGTGAATCAGCCCTTCAAGAACCATCAGGGCGCAGACTGTGCCGTCGAGCACAGGGACGTTCAGTTCAGCTTCCATCGCCTTGTCAAGACCGGCAAAACCGGCGCAGCCCAGGACGATGACTTCCGCGCCGTCCTCCTCAATCGCCTTTTTTGCGACGGGGAGAAGGAGCGACTTCATGTCAGTTCCTTCCATGGCAGCCTGCTCCGGCGCTCTGACGGAAGCCAGATAGCCGCCCATGCGGTATTTATGGCGAACCATGTCTGTTTTGTTGGGGATGCTCCGCTTGCCGGGAGAGACGACAGAGAACGTGTCGCCCAGCATCGAGGCGATTTTCACGGACGCCTCGCAGATTCCGACAACCGGCTTGCGCGAAATTTCCTTGAGAAGATCCAGATTCGGGTCGCTGTGGCACGCCACGACGAATCCGTCAAAAGCGTCCTGGTTCTCCGTCAGCAGCTGCACCATGCCGGGCATTGAGCGGGCAAAGTCCTCAAACGTGACGACGAACGGAGACGCTCCGGGCGTCGGAAGTGTCTCCACTTCAAAACGCCCGCGAGCAAACTCTCTGGCTGTCTGACTAATCGCCTCCGTCATTGAAGGACTGCTGTTGGGATTGATAATCAGGATTCTCACAGAACTCTACTCTCCGCGCAGGATTAGTTTTCCCCAGCCCTTAGCAGTGTCGTCGATGACGCCGTCTTCCATGACGACGCGGCCGCGGACGGCTGTCAGGACAGGACGTCCGACCAGCTCCATGCCGTCGTACTGGATGGCAGTGTCGCGCGCTTTCGTCTTGAGATCCTTGTGGTCGACGACAAACGGCGTGTCCATGTCGGCGATGACGAAGTCGGCGTCATAGCCGGGAGCGATGTGACCCTTATTCTTCAGGCCGAAAATGCGCGCGGGGTTGGAGCTGATGAGCTCCATCAGACGGGCAAGCGTCAGCTTTCCGTCGCGGACCGCCGTCAGCATGAGGGGCAGCGTCAGCTCAATGCACGCCGCGCCGGCTGCCGCCGTGAAGATGTCCTTGTTGCCCTTTTCCTTTTCAGAGACGAGGAACGGACCGTGGTCGCTGCCGATGTAGTCAACCCAGCCCTCTGTGACGTATTTCCACAGACCGTCGCGCTCGCGGGCGCTGCGCAGAGGAGGATTGCACTTGGCGTACGGCCCGTACTTCAGAAGAGCGTCCTCGGTGAGAATCAGGTAGTGGGGGCACGTCTCAAGGTAGACTTCCTGACCGGCAAGCTTTGCCTGCTTGCACAGCTCCATCGCCTCAGGCGTGGAGATGTGAGCAAAGGCGATGCGCACGCCGGTTTCCTTGGCGATCATAATCAGCTTCTGGACGCATTCAATTTCGCTCAGAGGCGGGCGCGAGGGGCAGTGAGCGTCCCAGCCGACGCGGCCTTCGGCGCGCAGCTTGGCGATCATTCTCTGAACCATGTCGTTGTTCTCAGCGTGAACCGTCAGGATAAGGCCCGTCTTGGCGACCGCTTCAAATCCGTCCATGATTCCGCCGTCATTGGGCATCGTCAGACCGCGGAACTCGTCGTCGCGGCCCTCGGGCGCCTGATGAAGGAACGTCTTGAACGCCACGATGCCGGATTTGGCGACGCGGAGAACCTCATCGGGGAACTCAGAGCCCGCCGCGCCGAAAAACGCGTAGTCGACGACGCACTGAGGCTTTGCCGAGTCGATTCGTCCCTGAAGGATTTCGGG
>JAXEJY010000082.1:0-4047 GCA_034101315.1 Pyramidobacter sp. | reverse complement strand
CTGACGCCGGCGCCGCGGTGCTGCGATACACTGCCACGTCCTGAGTCTCAAAGTTGACGGAGACATAACGGTCCGGCAGCGTGATGTCCATCTGACGCGCTCGGCGCTCGGCGACTCGGCTCACGTGAATATCGGCAACGGCGCCGGACGCAAAAGCGATTTGCGCGACAGCAAAATCTTCGCGGTTCGTCCTGACTGAGCGCCCCATAGCGTGAATCGCAGTGATCTCCGACTTCACAAGCGAGAGAACAATGTCAATGTCGTGAATCATCAGATCGAGCACAACGCCGACATCAGCGATTCGCGGCGAAAACGGTCCCTGACGCCGCGACTGGATGCACAGGATGTCATCGCTCATCTGCTGGGAGAGATATCTGACGGCGCTGTTGAATCGCTCGACGTGTCCGACTTGGAGAACGATATTCTTCGCCTTCGCCAGCTCCGCAAGCGCAGCAGCCTGTTCAACTGTCGTCGTGACTGGTTTTTCAACGAGCATATGAATTCCGCGCTCTGCAAGACGCCGCGCCACGTCAAAATGCGCGGAGGTCGGAACGACGACGCTCATCGCTTCAGGCTGCTGCTCCTGGATAAAGCGATCCAGATCAGAGTAGGCGGGGACTCCAAGACCTTCTGCAACTGCTTGCGCCTGGGACAGATTGCTGTCGACAACGCCCAAAAGCTGCGCGCCGATCAGCTCCGTATAGATGCGCGCGTGATGCCGTCCAAGATGACCGACTCCCACTACTCCGACTCTGATTGTTTTCACGCCGTACACCCCTTTATAAGAAGATTGCCTTTGCTCTTATTTATTATCACGAAGAACGTGCTTTTCTGTGCGCTGTTTTTGACGAAAATGACATCTGAGCTCGCTCAAGCGCCCAAAAGCCGCATACGGGCGCAGCCGATGAAATACAGGCTGCCGCAGAGAATGACGGGGTTATTTTCTGCCGCTGCCAGCTTTATGGCGTTCATCATGTCCGGCTCAGCGGCGGGAGGAAGTTTCCACTTCAGACTGCCGGCGCGCTCTGCCAGCTTGCACGCGGACTCGCAGCGCGCATTGCCCTCAAGTTCTGTGCAGAACAGCCTCGCATTTGGAAACGCTTCAGCGATGAGACTGAGCGACTTCATGTAGTCTTTATCCGCCATGCTGGCATAGACAATGCTCAGCGGCGCCGTCTGCCCGTAAAGAGCGTTGAGGGAGCTTATCAGTCCGCGAACGCCGTGAGGATTGTGCGCTCCGTCGAGGATCATGTCCGGATTGCGGCGAATGACTTCCATACGTCCGGGCCAGAGGACCGACCTCAGCCCGATCTCAATTCCGTTTTCAGCCGGCAAAGTATCTGAAAGAAGCTCAAGCGCTCTGACAGCCAGCGCTGCATTGCACGGCTGATACGTCCCGACGAGCCGCGTAAAAAGCTGTTTTTTCCCCCGCGGGCTTGAAAAGCAGAATGAACTGCCGTCCAAAGTCACTCTGACGTCCGACACGGAGCAGCTCTGACTGAGGATTTCGCCCTGAGTGCCTTGGGCTCGGCAGCGCGCATAAAACTGCTCGTTCAGCTCGCGGGATCCGCCGCAGTACAGAGCTTTTGAGCCGGCTTTTATGATTCCGAATTTCTCGAAAGCAATCTGCTCAAGCGTTCCTCCGAGCAGTTCAGTGTGATCCATGCCCAGCGGGGTGATGATTGAAAGAAGAGGGCGCGGAATGATATTTGTCGCGTCAAGCCGTCCGCCAAGCCCCGTCTCGATGATGGCGGCGTCGACGTTTTCACGCTGGATCAGCCAAAACGCCGCCGCGGTCAACAGCTGAAAATAGTTCAAACGGCAGTCGTCCAGCTGCTCCAGAGCCAGCTCAAGGGCGCCGCACGCCTGATTCCACTTTTCAGGCGAGAGTGGTTCGCCGCCAACGCAGAGGCGTTCGCCGATAAACGTCAGATGCGGACTGGTGTAGAGCGCTGTTTTGCAGCCTGCGAAGCGGAGCATTGAGTCAAGGCAGGCGCACACAGATCCTTTGCCGTTTGTCCCCGCAACGTGAATCGCCGGAAAATCAGCAGGGCACTCAAGCTGTTTCATCAGCCGCTCCATGCACGCAAGCCCCGGGTCTGTCCCGGGGCTTGCCAGAGCGCAAAGCCGCTGCTCCACAGCGCTCCACGCTTCCAGTGTGCTTGTGCTCATGATTATTCTTCCGTCAGGCTGGCGATGTTCTCAAGGATTCGCGCCTTGCGCGAGCGCGACTCTTCTGCTCTCTGACGCTCTGTTTCGACGACTTCAGCAGGGGCTTTGTCGACAAAGCTGGGGCTTGAAAGCTTCTTCTCGCTGCGCGCCAGATTGCTTTCAACCTGTTTCAGTTCATTGCGCAGGCGGGCAACTTCTGCCGCCGGGTCAAGAAGCGTCCCGACCGGCAGGAAAACCTGACCGACAGCGACGATGGAGCTCAGCGACAAATGCGGCTTCTCGGCGTCGGCGGCGATTACGTCAACCGTGTTCACCTTTGCCAGGAGGGAAATCATGTCGCGGTTCGCCTCAAGGACAGGGGCAAAGGCTGAATCAAGTCCTCTGACGACGACGCGGTCAACGTTCTGACTTGGCGGCAGTCCGGCTTCCGCTCTGAGGTTGCGGACAGAGCGCACGAACTCCTGAAGCCGGTTCATGTCGGCAAAGGCGTTCTCGTCCGCCTGATAATCGGATCCGTCGGGCCACGACTCGCGCTCCATCGGCTGTGTTCCGAACGCGAACGCATGCCACAGCTCTTCTGTGACGAACGGCATAAAGGGATGAAGCAGACGGAGGACGTCTTTAAAGACGCGCAGAAGAATCTGCTTTGTCGCTTTCTGGCGCGCTGGGCCTTCATCGCCGTAGAGCGCCGGTTTGCACATTTCAAGATACCAGTCGCAGAAATCTCCCCAGACAAAGTCGTACATGCTGCGCGCGGCTTCGCCGATGAAATACGTGTCAAGATTCTTCGTCACTGATTCGTCAAGGCGGCGGACGCCCTCAAGAATCCAGCGGTCGTGCAGACGCATGTCTGTCTCAGCGGGGAGTCCGTCATAATC
Organism: Pyramidobacter sp.; assembly: GCA_034101315.1. Lineage (GTDB taxonomy): Bacteria > Synergistota > Synergistia > Synergistales > Dethiosulfovibrionaceae > Pyramidobacter. The sequence continues at coordinate 997 of JAXEJY010000082.1, read as the reverse complement.
CTCGTCGCCGAGATTCATCAGAGCAAACCGGCTGGCGTTCCACAGCTTATTGATGAAGCGCTTGTAGCCTTCAATCTTCGCGGGGCTCAGAAGAATATCGCGTCCCTGAACGGTGAGGAACGCCACGGTAAAGCGCAGAGCGTCGGCGCCGTATGCCTCGATCATGTCGATCGGGTCAATGCCGTTGCCCTTCGACTTGCTCATCTTCTGTCCTTTATCGTCTCTGACAAGCGCGTGAATGAAGATGTCGTGGAACGGAACTTCGTCCATGAACTCCAGACCCATCATGATCATTCTGGAAACCCAGAAGAAAATGATGTCAAAGCCGGTGACCATGACGGACGTGGGATAGAAGTACTTCAGCTCCTCTGTCTTTTCCGGCCAGCCGAGCGTCGAGAAGGGCCAGAGCGCGCTGCTGAACCACGTGTCAAGGACGTCTTCGTCCTGACGCAGTTTCGCGCTGCCGCACTTGGGACAGCATGTCGGATCTTTTTCGGAGACGATCAGCTCGCCGCACTCTTCGCACGTCCACGCGGGGATGCGATGTCCCCACCAGAGCTGGCGCGAAATGCACCAGTCGCGGACGCCGTCCATCCACTGATAATATGTTCTGTCCCACTGTTTGGGAACCCACTGCATTCTGCCGGCTTTTGAGGCTTCGACACCGCGCTGAGCGAGCGGCGCGACTTTGACGAACCACTGCTCCGACAGATACGGCTCGACGACTGTGTTGCAGCGGTAGCAGTGCCCGACCTGATGCGGAAGTTCTTCGACCTTTTCAAGGACGCCTTCTTCCTGAAGGATCTCAACGCTCTTGGCGCGCGCGGCTTCAACGGTCATTCCTGCCATGACGCCTGCCTGATCGTTCATCATGCCGTTTTCATCGATGACCTGAATGGGCGTCAGGCCAAAGCGCTGGCCGACGAGGAAGTCGTTGGGATCATGCGCAGGGGTGATCTTGACAAATCCCGTGCCGAACGCAGGATCGACCATGCTG
>JAXEJY010000081.1:0-10094 GCA_034101315.1 Pyramidobacter sp. | reverse complement strand
TTCAAGCGGCTCTGCGGCAAGGTAGAGGCTGTGGAACAGCGTGCGCTTGTTGCCGCGCTCTTTGAAGCATCCGACAGCCCACTTCTGCCAGTCGCCCTTTTCAGCCTGGCGCTCTTTGATCTCGACGGGCTCCATCATCTGTCCCATGAATCCGTCTGCCAGAATCATAACGGGATTCATGTACTTAAACGCGTAATCCCACGAATGCTGAATTAAATCTACGGCTTCCTGAAGATCGCTGGGGGCAAGGACGAACAGGTGATAGTCTCCGTTGCCGCCTCCGCGCGTCGCCTGATTGTAATCGCTCTGAGCCGGAAGAATTCCGCCGAGGCCGGGGCCGGCGCGCATGACGTTAATCACGACAGCCGGAATTTCTGAGCCGGCAAGGTAGGTCATGCCTTCGGACATAAGGGAGATTCCAGGACTTGACGACGATGTCATAATCTGCTGGCCTGTCACAGAGGCGCCAAGCACCATGTTGATCGATGCGACTTCGCTTTCGCCCTGAATGTACACGCCGCCGACCTCTGGAAGGTGCGCTGACATGTATTCAGGAATTTCGTTCTGGGGAGTAATGGGATAACCGAAGAAATATCTGCATCCGCCTCTAATAGCGGCTTCTGCCAGAGCTTCAGCACCTTTCATGAGCACTTTTGCCATTATGACAGCCTCCTTTAATCGGTCTCGCGGTAAACCTCAATCACTGCATCCGGACATGTGTTTGCACATATGGCACAGCCGATACAGCCTTCCTGGAACTGCTCAACGGGGCGGAAGCCTTTCGCGTTTAAGTGATCGGATATCCTCAAAACTTTCTTCGGACACACTGCAACACAAAGTCCGCAGCTCTTGCAATACTCATCAGCAACAGTAATTCTGCCTTTTGCCATCTGTATCAACATCCCCTTTCTGCAACTTTGACGCCACTCTAAACCCAAAACCCGAACGTTTATAAAAAGCGTAAATCAGCCCATACGGCGGTTACTGTCTGCCCAGATTCTGGTACGCAGACAGGCCCATGTTCTGGAGCATTTTCATGCCGTGGTTTTTCGCCGGCAGCCCTGTTGCCCAAATTGCCCCGGGCTCCCACGGAAGAAGCATATAGCGCGATACAGGCCATACCGATACGCTTTCATTCTTCATTTTCGCGGCGGCATCTTCGTAGATGCCCGGCGACGCGCTGGCGTAAAGGAGCGGCAGTCCCATGAAGTCAGCGGCTTTCTGGACTGTTTTGTACCCTTCATATACGTCGTCCGCGGTCGTTTCAGCCATGAGATGGGAGTTGCTGATCACCGCGCCGACCTTCAAGCCGCAGATCTCTTCCATGCGGCGGCGCATCAGGTCAATTCCGGCGACAGAAGACGTTTGAGGCCTGAATGCATTGACGACGAGAATGAGAAGATATCCAGCCTGGATAATTCTCTTCTGATACTGCTTGAGCGCCAATGCGCCTTCGGCGTCGCCGCCGATATCCATCAGCAGTTTCGACTCGGGAGCTGAGAGCGCCCAGTCAATCTCCGCCGTGACGAGCGGCATGTCTGCCCATTTTGTCTGCCCGGGCGCCGTCAGAACTTTAAAGCCCTTGTCTTCCAGAGCGCTGACGACCTGGCGAATGCAGAAATAGGGGTTGATGATATCGACATCAGCTATTGTTACGCGCTCCTGCGCCGCCTTCAGCCCGAGCGCGAGGTTCAGAACCCATTCGGTTTTGCCCGAACCGAGAGCACCGGTGACGGCAATCGCTTTAGGCCAGCTGTGCTTTTTAATCAGCTCAGAGAACAAAGAAATATCAATCGTCAAGTTTTTCTCCTTTCTCGAGTCGAAGTCCCTTGAACCAGTCAAATGCGTTCATTTCCTTTTTGCCCTCAGGCTGGACGCTTTTGAGTTCAATACTGCCGTCCTCCGCGCCAAGAAGGACTGTTTTTCCGCTGCAGGATATGACGCCGGCGCCGTTTGACGGCTGACTGCTCAAGGCTGTTTTCAGGATTTTCACCCGCTTTTGATGGAGCATCACATAAGCCCCCGGCAGAGGCGAGAGCGCGCGGACTTTGTTGTGCAATGACTGCGCTGAACTAAAGTCCAGAAGGCGCGTCTCCGACTTGTCAATCTTGGGGGCTATTGTCGCTTCATCATCACGCTGCGGTTCAAAAACTACATTGCCTTCCAAGATATATTTTAGCCTAGATTTGAAAATATGACTACCCTCTACGGCGAGGCGCTCAAGAAGCTCTCCAGCCGTCTCATCGGCGCCGACACCGCTTTCTGACTGAATCCAGATGGGACCAGCGTCCATTTTTTCTACTAATCTGAAAAGTGAAACGCCTGTCGACAATTCACCGTTCATCAGCGCTCTCTGAACTGGAGCGGCTCCCCGATACCGCGGCAGGAGCGAGGGATGGATATTGATACAGCCGCAGCGAGGCGCTGTCAGATACGGGTCTTTTACTTTCTGACCGAAGTCGACAACGAGAATCAGCGCGGGGGTTTCCTTTTCCAAGCGCGCGACGAGCTCCGCGTCGCCGTTGACAGAATCGGAACGGTACAGCGGAAGCCCAAGCGCCGCGGCGGCTTCTTCAACAGGACTGGGCTTCGTCTTCAGCCCTCTTCCCGAAACAGTCGGCTGAGATGTGACGACCAGTGAGGGACGGCATTCGGGAGCGATTTCCGCAAGGCAGCGGGCTGCAAATTTCCCCGTGCCGAAAAACCAGATATCAGACGTCATATCCTTTTTTCTCCAGACGTTTTTTCACAAGCTCGCGCTTCATCGGAGAGAAACGGTCGATCATCAGTTTGCCGTCAAGATGGTCGATCTCGTGTTGAAACGCGCGCGCGACAAATCCGTCCGCCTCGTAGCGCACCGGCTCGCCGTTTTCGTTCTGACACTCCACGACGACGCGGTTCGAGCGCTTGACCATTCCGAAGACGCCGGGGAAGCTGAGGCAGCCCTCATCGCCCTGCTGAATCCCGTCCTGCTCGACAATTTTAGGATTCACGAGCACGTAGCGCTTATCCTCAATGACGACCACTGCCAGTCTCTTTGAGATTCCGACCTGGGGCGCGGCAAGGCCGACTCCGTCATGCTCTTTCATCGTCAGGATCATCTGATCGACCAGAACTTTCAGGTCCTCGTTAAACTCTGTCACAGGTTCTGTTTCTTTTCTCAATACCGGGTTGGGATATTCTACAATGCGTAATTCCATGGATATAACGTTCCTTCCTGATAGTTTTGTTCTATTGTACCTCAAACAGCGTCTTTTGCGCGAGAGGCGCGCAAAAGAATTGCACACGACGCCCGCATACACAAAAAAAGAGCTGTCCGAAACGGACAGCTCTTTTGGTGTTTGTTTAGTTCTCGTCAAGCTTGAAGTCGCCAAGCGCGTCGCCAAAGGTGAAACCGGTACCTTCATCCTGGAAGCCGGTGTTGAATGACTTCTCGGAGTCATTGCGAGCGCGGCGAGGCTTGCCAGCGGGTTTTTCGCCCTTGGCGGAAGCGTCGCGGCGTTTCTCTGAACGCTCGGCGCGCTCAGGACGCTCCTGCTGCTCAGCAGCCTGCTCGCCGGCCTCGATGGCGCTGATGCTCAGGCGGATACGGCGGTCTGCGGGGTTGATCTCAAGGATGCGGGCGGCGACTTCCTGACCCTCAGCAAGGACGTCGCCGGGCTTCTCGACGCGGTGCGTGCTGAGCTGGGAAATGTGAATAAGTCCCTCGACGCCCTTTTCAATCTCGACAAAAGCGCCGAAATCGGCAAGGCGAACGACCTTGACGGCGATGTCCTGCCCCTTGGTGTACTTCTCATCAATGCCGTTCCACGGATCGTTCAGCTGCTTGTATCCAAGGCTCATGCGGCGCTTGACGGGATCGATGTCGAGCACGATCGTGTCGACTTCCTGTCCTTTGCGGAGAACGTCGCGAGGATGCTTGATGCGGCTCCAGCTGAGGTCGCCGATGTGGATCAGACCTTCGATGCCGGGCTCGACTTCGACGAAAGCGCCGAACTCGGTGACATTGGTGACGACACCCTTGGTCTTCTGATCCTTTGCCCAGCGCTCCATGACGGTATCCCACGGATCGCCCTGAGCCTGACGGATGCTGAGGCTGATCTTGTTGTTCTCTTTATCTATAGCGATGACTTTAACCTTGACCTGGTCGCCCTTCTTCAGAGCTTCGCGAGCCTTGGAGCTGCGCTGCCAGGAAAGTTCGCTGACGTGAACGAGTCCGTCAAGGGGGCCGACATTGACGAAAGCGCCGAAGGAAGTAAGGCTGCTGACGACGCCGTCAAGGATGTCGCCGACGTGAACGTCAGTGTAGAACTTTTCGCGCTTCTGACCAAGCTCCTCTTCAAGAAGGCTTCTGCGCGAAAGCACAAGGCGGCGTTTGCGCTTATCTTTTTCAAGAAGGCAAACTTCAAGATCCTCGTCGACAAAGCGTCCGGGGTTCACGCCGCGGCCGTCTTCGGAAAGCTGTGAAAGCGGGATGAATCCCTCAAGGCTGCAGCAGTTGACCATAAGTCCGCCCTTAACTTTGCGAAGTCCGCGAACTGTAAAGGGTTCGTTGGCAGCAACTTTCTTCTCAAGCTCTTCCCAGCGGCGGTCGAACTCGCAGCGCCAGCGGCTGACGACAAGCTGTGCTTCTTCGCCATCGCGCTTGTTCGTGACCTGAACGGTGACTTCATCGCCCTGTGCGGGTTCGGGCTTGTCATCGACAAGGATGTGGTGCGTCCACTCGCGCTCAGGAAGGAATCCCTCGCACTTGTAGCCGACATCGACAAGCCAGCCGTCGGTGACTTTGCTGACGATTGTGCCTTTAACTACCTTACCGCGGCCGATATCCTCGGCTGCATCGCCGTACTGCTCGAGAAGAGCGCCCATGTCCATGGGTTCTTCCTGTGATTCAGCGACGACTTCCATCTGGTTCTTCATTTCTTCACTCATTATTGACATCCCCCTGACGTCCTGCGATGCTTTTGATCGCGTTTTTTAATTGTTCGATCAGCCAGTCAGGCGTGCTCGCCCCGGCTGCAATTCCTATAACACCCTTCTCCAGCACCCACCCCCTGTCAAGTTGATCTGCATGTTCTATCCAAAGAACATCGCATCCTGAATCTTGGGCGATTCTGTACAACTTGCCGGTATTAGCGCTGTCGTGTCCGCCGATGACAATAATCCCATCAGCAGCTGAAGCAAGTTTTTTCACAGCATTCTGGCGTTCGATAGTGGAACGGCAAATTGTGTTGTAAACTCTCAGCTCGTCTGCTGCCTGCAGGGCACATGCAGCGACTTCTGCCAGAACGCGTTCCTCCTGTGTCGTTTGAGAAACGAGTCCTAACTTACGGATTTTACCAGATGATGTAAATATTGTCGAGGAGGAAACTGAAGAAATTACAGTTGATTGACCTGAAACATATCCTAATATCCCTGCGATTTCTGGGTGTTTGGCATCGCCGAGGATAAGAAGGTGATAACCGGCGTCAGAAAGCTCTTTGGCGCGGTTTTGAACGACCCTGACAAACGGGCATGTTCCGTCAATCACCGTGACGTTTTTCGCCGCAAGATGCTCCATTACCTGCGGCGAAACGCCGTGCGCCCGAATAAATACGGTCGATCCTTCCGGGACAGCACCCTCAGAATCTACGACGATCAGCCCCAGACGCTCCAGTCTGGCGACTTCCTGAGGATTGTGAATGGGACTCCCTAGTCCGTACACAGGCCTGCCTTCTGAAAGGGCGTGCTCAACTGTCTGTATTGCCCGCCGTACGCCGAAGCAAAGGCCTGTCGGCTCCGCGGTGATGATTCTCATGCACAGCCTCCGCGCTCAAGGTGACGGCATGAAAATTCATAGATATGCGAAAGGTTTTCTGCGTGCGTCTTCTCTGAAAGGTCAAACCATACGACGGGATTAAATTTTTTGAACCACGTCATCTGGCGTTTGGCAAACTGGCGCGTGGCAATGACGTCTCCCATGATGGCTTCTTCAAACGTGAGGCGTCCTTGATGCCAGAGGACAAGTTCTTTGTAGCCGAAGCCCTGCATCGCGGGCAAATCGGGCGAGTACCCGTGCTCAAGCAGCCATATCACCTCTTCGGGATATCCTGAGGCAAACTGCTCGCGCACTCGGCGCTCAATTCCGGCGACGAGAAGTTCGCGCGGACGGAACAGTCCGATATATGCCACGTCGTACGGCAGGTCTTGAGCGCTCTCTTTTTCCGCGTAAAGGTCTGACGCCTTTCTGCCGGTCAGCTTAAATATTTCAAGCGCGCGAGAGACTCTGAACTTATCATTGGCGTGAAGGCGGGCAGCGCTGACAGGATCTGCCTGCTCAAGCTGACGGTGCAGCTCTTCGGCGTCGAGCTCCATCAGCTCAGAGCGCAGTTTTTCATCGGTCGGAACGTCAATGGACAGGAGCCGGCTGAAAAGAGCCTGATAGTAAAACGGCGTGCCGCCGACGAACAGAGGGACTCTCCCGCGGGCTCGAATCCGTTTGACACAGCTGTGCGCCTGAGCAACAAAATCCGACGCCGTAAAGACCTGATCCGGGTCAACAACGTCAATTAAATGGTGCAGAATCTCGCGGCGGATTTCGCGCGAAATTTTGTCTGTTCCAACGTCCATATAGCGATACACCTGACGCGAATCGACGGAGATGACCTCAGCATTGAGCTTTCGAGCCAGCTCAAGGCTCATCGCAGTTTTGCCGACGGCAGTCGGGCCAATCATGGCAAGAATCGGCACACTCATAACCCAAGCCTCCCAAAGTGTTTGTCTAAAGCGCTGCCCGACAGGCGGAGCAGTGTCGGACGTCCGTGAGGACACGCATTCTGCTGCGAGCAGTTTTCAAGCTCATTCAGGAGCTGAAGAGCCTCTGACGGCTCAAGTCTGGACGTCAGTTTCACAGACGCTTTGCACGCCTTTGAAGCCCAGCGCTCTTTTAAGCTGCCGGGCAGTTCTTCTCTGTCGTTCAGCGCGCTGACAGCGCTGCGCAGAAGGTCAACAGGACTTATGCCGACAGCCCGTGCATGAACTGGAATGCCTGAAAGAGAACCGTCGTCGTCGACGTAAAATCCCAGCTTTTCAAGCTCTTCTTTTAATCCGAGAACGTCCTCTTTCAGCGACGGCGGAAGCGGCACGGGCATGATCAAGCGCTCCTGCCCGCCCGGCTCTGAGCACGCTTTCAGGATTCGCTCGTAGTGAATCCGCTCGTGCGCTGCGTGCGGGTCAACAATAAGGAGTCCGTCCTGCGACGAAAAAACTAAATATCCCGATGAAAGCTGACCGAGGAATTGCGTTTCAGGGCAATCATCAGAGAGAGCAAGCTCTGGTAAGCCGCCGGACGCCGCAGGTCTTTGAGGAACGGGATCGCTGAACGACCGCGCCGGCGCCGCTTGGGCAGATGCTGAAAAAAAACTCTCATCTCTTTTCGGAGAAGCAGCGCGAAACGCCGGCGCTTCCAGCCGCGAAAAAGGATTCTGCCGGCGCTCAGCCTCCCATCGGGGAGCGTGCTTGACGCCTTCCCCCGGCGTCGGAATTTCTTTTCTCTGAAATGCAGATTCGCCAATACTGCCGAAGTTCAGAGGAACATCAGAATAGCCGCGCGAAAACTGTTCTGCGGCTTTTCTGACGAGATCGTAGACGTCGCCTGAGCGCCGGAACAGAATCTCAGTCTTTGCGGGGTGGACGTTGACGTCGACGTCCTGAGGCGGAAGAGAAATCACAGCAAGCCAATTGCCGCGCGACGCCCACCCGAATCCCTGAATCGCCGACCGAATCACCGCGTCGCTGATCCTGCGTCCATTGACGAAAGAAATCAGCTGAAAACGGCTTTGCGCTCCGCAGTCCTGCCAGTAAAGCTCTATTGACGACGCGGCAGCAGTGCAGACAGATTTCTTCGGCTTGGGCTCTGCGCCCCACACGCTGGCTAATATTTTTTCAACGCTTCCTGAACCGTCGCTTTTGAATACTCTTTTGCCGTCATGCGTCAGCGAAAAAGCTACGGACGGATAGGCAAAAGCATAGTCCTGCAGCAGCCGCGATATTCGCCTGAACTCTGCGGCAGCGGTCTTCATAAATTTTCGGCGCGCCGGCAGATTGTAGAACAGATCTTTGACGATGACAGACGTTCCGGGACGCAGGGGCAGACGGCTCACCTTGGGCGCGTCTTTTTCATAGCGCAGAACTGCCCCCTCAGCCTCATCGCGCCTTCTGCTGAATATCTCCAGCTGGCTGACCGCCGCAATGCTGGCAAGCGCTTCGCCGCGATATCCCAGCGTGCAGATGGCTTCGAGGTCATTTTCATCGCTGATTTTGCTGGTCGCGTGCTTTTCTACTGCCAGCGGGAGCTCCTGCGGCGCAATCCCCGCTCCGTCATCCTTGACGGAGATGAGCACTTTGCCGCCTTGAATGAGCTCCACATCGACGGCGCTGGCGCCGGCGTCAATGCTGTTTTCCAAAAGTTCTTTTACGACGGACAGGGGGCGTTCTATCACCTCTCCCGCCGCAATTTTCTGAGCGAGATTTGCAGAAAGCCGATGTATACCCATTACTGACACCTCAACTTCCGAGCACGGGAAACAAGTTTGTACAGGCTGTCCAGTGCGTCTTTCGGAGTCATCTGATCGGGATCAAGAGACGCGACTTCTTCAATAAATGAATCGCCCTCCAAATCAAACATGTCAATTTGCGCCGAAGGCAAAAACTTGGCGCTCGGAGCGCCGCTTTGGCGCTGTTCTTCCTCAAGGCGCTCAAGTATCTCCTTGGCGCGCTTGAGCACGACGCGCGGCAGTCCGGCAATTCGAGCGACTTCTATTCCGTACGAACGGTCAGCCGGGCGATTCTGTATCTTGTGAAGAAAACGAACCCCCTCGTCTGTTTCTTCAACGCTCATGCTGAGATTAAAAAGCCCGTCCATGCTCTTTTCAAGCTCTGTCAGCTCATGATAATGCGTCGCAAACAGAACAAACGGGCGAACTCCGCAGAGTGTATGAAGGTACTCAATAACCGCCCACGCGATGCTCATTCCGTCGTACGTCGACGTTCCGCGCCCGATTTCATCGAGGACGACAAGACTGCGCTGCGTCACGTTGTGCAGAATATTCGACGTTTCCATCATTTCAACCATGAATGTGCTGTTGCCGCGCGCCAGCTCATCGTGCGCTCCAATTCGCGTAAAGAGCCTGTCGACGAGCGGCAGCCGCGCCGACGATGCCGGCACGTAGCTCCCCGACTGAGCCATAATCTGAATGACTGCCGCCATGCGCAAATACGTCGATTTGCCTGCCATATTCGGCCCCGTCACGATTGCCGTCCGGTGCGAGGCGTCCATCGCCAGGCTGTTTGGAATACACGGCTGAGCGCCGAGCGCCTGCTCAACCATGGGGTGACGTCCCTCCGCGATATCAAGAACACCCTCATCGCAGACGGACGGGCGGCAGTATGAGCGTTCCCTCGCAATTGCAGCAAAAGCATTGAGAACGTCAAGTTTGGAAACAGCCATGCCGAGCTTTTGGATGACCGCAGTCCTGTCAATACAGGCTTGCGCCAGCTCACCGAAAATGCGCTCTTCAATTTCGCTGATTTTAGAGTCTGCCTGGAGACGGCGCTCTTCATATTCTTTCAGCTCTGCCGTGACAAAGCGCTCCGCGTTGACAAGCGTCTGCTTTCTGACATACGAGTCAGGAACGCTGACGCCGGCAAGCGCTGCGCGTGAAATTTCAATATAAAAGCCGAAAACGCGGTTATAGCTGACTTTCAGGCGTGAAATGCCTGTTTTCTGGCGCTCACGCTCAGCGTACTCCTCAAGCCACGCCTCACCGCTGTCTCCGAGCGACCGCCACTGATCAAGCTCCGAGTCATACCCTTCTGCGACGATGTTCCCTGATTTTGTCATGCGCGGCAATTCGGCGCAGAGGGCTTTGTTGAGGAGAGCTTTCAAATCTGATAGGTCTTCAGGAGAAGGGAGCGCCGCAAGCGGGCAAAGCCCTCCCAGAGCGTTCACCAGCTCCGGATGGATATTGAGCGTATCGCGAATCGCGCCGAGATCTCTTGGGTTTGAGCTCTTCATGTTGAGGCGCGCAATCGCCCGTTCTACATCGCGACACTTT
>JAXEJY010000080.1:0-13122 GCA_034101315.1 Pyramidobacter sp. | reverse complement strand
CGGCGGACGCTACCGCGCTATTCCGCCCGTTTTTCCTGAGCAGTCGATCCCGCTCGTAGGAAAAATCACGTCAGCAGCCGGAGAAACTGTCACGCAGTTCTTCCCTGCCGCCGCAGAAAACATGCAGCCGATTCTGTCCGTGAGCGCGTTTAACATTCTGTCTCTTGCCGTCGCTGTCGTTTTCCTGTTCGCGCTGCAGATGTTCCTGATGCGCACGCGCTGGGGTCTGGCAATCCGAGCCGCCGCCTGCGACCTTCGCACTGCCGGTCTTATGGGCGTCAACGTCAACCGCCTCATCGGCATTGTATTCTTCGTCGCCGGCGCGCTTGCTGCCATCGGCGGAATTTTCCTTGCCACGCGCTACACGCTCTACCCTCAGCTGGGAAGCATGATCACGACGAAAGCCTTTGTTGCCGCCGTCATCGGCGGTCTTGGCAGTCTTCCGGGCGCCGTTATCGGCGGAATCATTCTGGGACTTGCCGAAATGCTGACAGCCGGATTTATCAGCAGTCAGATGCGCGACTTGGTGGTCTTTGCACTGCTTATCATCACCCTGCTCATCAAGCCGTCTGGGCTGCTGGGACGCGACGTTCGCGACAAGGTGTAAGGAGGAATACGGCATGAAAAAAACTATTTTTGGCGCCTTGCTCCTCTGCGCTGCAGGCGCGGCTCTATGCGCTGCCCCTTTTGATCCTTACGCGGAAGGCATTCTGATTCTTCTGTGCATCAACATGATCGCCGCCATGGGCGTATCGCTCCTGACGGGCTTTACCGGCATTTTCACACTGGGGCACGCCGCCTACATGGCGATGGGAGCCTACACGACAGCCATTATGATCATGACCTACGACATCAACTGGATCGTGTCGCTGGTCGCCGGCGGCTTCATGGCAGTTGTTCTGGCATGGGTTATCGGCGTTCCGACGATGAAACTGACGGGCGACTACTATGCCATTGCCTCTCTGGGACTGTGCGAAGCAATCAGACTCATCATCGAAAACTGGCAGTCTGTCACCCGCGGCGCGCGCGGCATCCCGGGGATCGACCCCTACACAACGCGCGGCGTTGCTGTCTGGTGTTTTGTCATTCTCGCGCTGCTGATGTTCAACCTGATTTACAGCCGCTGGGGGCGTCAGTTCCGCGCCTGCCGCGATGACGCGATTGCCGCGTCGCTGCTGGGCTTCAATACGCCTCGCATCCGCTTGGCGTCACTGCTCCTTTCGGCGTTCTACTGCGGCATTGCCGGCGCTCTGATGGGCGGATATCTCTCGTTTATCCAGCCTGCCATGTTTGACATGATGAAGTCGACAGAGCTGACGTCGCTCGTCGTGTTCGGCGGACTCGGCTCGATGAGCGGAACGCTTCTGGCAACCGGAATTATCACGCTGATCACAGAAATGTTCCGTCCCATCTCGCAGTACAGAATGCTGATTTACGGCGCTATTCTCGTCCTTATAATGGTTCTGCGCCCTGAAGGACTGCTCGGCAACCGCGAAATCTGGGAGTTCATTCCCGGATTCAGAAAATCTACGTCGTCAAAGGAGGAATCGCGATGAGCGCACCTCTTCTCGAACTGCTGAACGTCAACAAATCATTCGGTGGTCTTCACGCTGTTAAGGACGTGAGTTTCAAAATCGAACAGGGCGAGCTTGCCGGGCTCATCGGTCCGAACGGCGCCGGAAAGACGACTGTGTTCAACCTGATTACGAACGTATATCCGATTGACACGGGCGACATCATCTTTGACGGTCAGAGCATCGCTGGATTGAAGTCCTATAAGCTGATCCGCCGCGGCGTTGCGCGCACGTTCCAGAACCTGCGCCTTTTCGGCCGCTCGTCGGCGCTGGAAAACGTCATGACGGCTGCTCAGAGACACTTCGGCTACTCTTTTGCTGAATCGCTGACGCACTTGGGACGCTGGAGCAGTCAGGAAGAGTTGACCCGCAAGGCCAGCATGGAACTCCTCGACAGAGTTGGACTGGCTGACCGCGCAAACCAGATTGCCGGAACGCTTCCCTACGGCATGCAGCGCCGCCTCGAAATTGCGCGCGCGCTTGCGCTCAGACCGCTCCTTCTGCTGCTCGACGAACCGGCTGCGGGCATGAACCCAGAGGAAGTTTTCCAGCTGAACGATCTGATCACTGGAATTCACAAGGATCTCAAACTGACGATTCTGGTTATTGAACACCACATGGATCTCATCATGCAGATATGTCCGCACATTATCTGCGTCAACTTCGGCGCGAAAATTGCCGAGGGTGGCCAGGATGAAATCCAGAAAAACCCCGAGGTCTTAAAGGCATATCTCGGCGAAGACGAGGAGGGGATCTGATGACCGCTATGCTTCAGGTAAAGAACCTCAGCGTCAACTACGGTGCGATTAAAGCTCTGGACAACGTATCTTTGACCATAAACGAAGGTGAGGTTGTCTCCGTCATCGGCGCCAATGGCGCCGGAAAGTCGACGCTCATGAACGCCATCATGGGCATGGTGCCGCACAACGCCGGCGACATTATCTTTGAAAACTTTCCTCTGCCCCGCCGTCCTTTCCAAGTCGTTCAGAGCGGCATTTCTCTTTCGCCGGAAGGACGAAAGACGTTTGCCCCTCTGACAGTGCTTGAAAACCTTCAGATGGGCGCGTTCCCCCGCGACGATGCAAAATCTCAGAACGCCATCGCGGAGGACATGGAATGGGTCTTTTCGCTCTTCCCGCGCCTCAAGGAACGAATCAATCAGTACGCCGGAACGCTCTCCGGAGGCGAACAGCAGATGCTGGCGGTAGGACGCGCCCTGATGTCGCGCCCCAAGCTCCTGCTTCTTGACGAACCGTCTCTCGGTCTTGCGCCTGTCGTCATCAAGGACATCTTCAAAGAGCTCAGACGAATCAGCGAGCAGGGACTGACAATTCTCCTCGTCGAGCAGAACGCGCGTCAGGCACTCCTTCTGTCGCACCGCGCCTATGTTCTTCAGACGGGACGCCTTGTTAAAGAAGGCGCCGCGCGCGAGCTCCTTGCCGATCCGGAAATTACAGCGGCATATCTTGGAAGCAGCTCGCACAAATAATCAGCAATCATGCGCAAACACAAAAATCCCGAAAGCCGCAAATGCGGCTTTCGGGATTTTGTTTTAGGCAATAGTTTAAGCTAGCGCTGGAGCTGAATGTTCTTTCCGAAAACCCAGCCTTCGCCGAAATCGCCCTTGACGTAGTACCACGGAGCTGAAGCTCCGCGAGGACGCTCTGACTTGATGACTTCGAGAATCTCATACGACAGTCTGGCGATGATCTTGGAATCCTTTGCCGTCGAGGGAGCCGTTCTGATTCTCACTTGTTCTCCTTTGATCACGGCATATTTCTTCGCCGCCTGATCAGCGATGCTCTTTTCCAGCGAGGCGACTTTTTCTTTCAGCTCGTTTGACTCTGCTTTCGTCTCATTCAGAACGGTCTTAAGCGATGAGATCTGAGCGTTCAGTTCTTCGCCCTGCTGCGTCAGCGACTGAACTTTAAGGTCTTTCTCCGCCGCAAGTTTTTCCTGTTCCTGCATCGTCGCAGCGTTCGCCTTCAGCGCCTCTTCATGTTTCAGGATCAGCGCGTCTTTCGTCTTGATGTCTTCCGTCATCTGCTGATAGACGGGGTCAGCTGCGCGGACAGCTTTTGCCTTCTGTTCAGCGTCGTTCTTCCAGTAGGCGGACATCATTCCCGCGCCGATGATCGCCGCGACAAGCATGACAAGGACCGTGCCCATTGGACTTTCTTCCTGCTTGACGACGACGGTCTTGACCTCAGCAGCTTCGCCCTCGGCAGCCTCTTCGGCCTCCGCCAGAGGGCACTCCTCAGCGTTCAGTTCAGCTGTTTCTTCAGCGCACTCCTCTGCCGCTTCAAGCTCTTCGCACACCGGTTCGCCGCATTCGCAGCTGACAGCAGCTTGTTCAGAGCACTCTTCGGCTTTTACATCATCTGCTGGCGCCTCAGCGGCTTCAACTGCTTCTTCAGCTTCCGCCAGCGGGCACTTATCAGCGTTCTGAGCGACTGTCTCTTCAGCGCACTCTTCAGCCATCTCAAGCTCTTCAGCAATCGCATCAGGCTGCTCGGCGTTTTCAGCCGATTCAGCTGCTGATTCTTCCTCAGGTTTTACCGCGCCAGCCCACATGGCAGCGAGGGCGTACAGAAGGACGCAGACCCATGAATTAACAAACGGCGCCTTGATTTCTGCATAGATCATCACAATCAGCGCAATGATTAAAAACACAGACGCCATGCCAGACTTTTTAACTGCAAGAAGAGCGCCGAGAACGCCCAGAACCGCAGAGGCAAGAATGCACTGTACTCCAAGCTCAAGAGCGCAAATGCCGGCAAAGCATCCGGCTTCAAATCCCTTTTCGGCAAGAATCTGTCCAAGACCGCTCTGGAACATTGAGTACCCCGCTGAAAATACAGCCAGGATGAATGCAAGAATCCTCATACAATCCCCTCCTAAATATTTTTCATAAAGTACAAAAACTGTTATGTATTGGAAAATTATAACCCATAATGCCGCTTAAATCCAGCACGACTTACTGTGCGCTGTTTTGGCAAAAAAACTCCCTCAGCGCGCAGAAGATGAAATGATCTGCACGCCGGGGGAGCTCTGTATCATGACGTTTTTTCAAACAGACTCAGTCTCTGAAGCCGCGCTCCGCTCGCGTCGCGGGGATCAGGTTGTCGAGGATGCATGCGGAAATGCCGGCAACTGCCATTGACGTCTTGCCGATAGCCCACAGAATCTGACCGGGAATTCCCCACGCGAAGAACAGCTCCTGCTGCTTGCTGACCCAGCCCGGAAGACCCAGCGCCATAAGGAACGCAAAGCCGACGATCATCACGTTGCGCTGAAGGTACATGTCAGCGCGCAAGAGCGCCTGAATGCCCAGCGCGCCGATGCAGCCGAACAGAGCGATGTAGCAGCCGCCGATAATCGGAGAAGGCAGCGTCGCGACAAGAGCGCCCAGCTTGCCGACCATGCTCATGCCGATGAGGAGAATTGCGCCGACGCGGACGACCCAGCGCGATGCCACGCCCGTCAGACCAATCAGACCGATGTTTTCAGTGTACGACGTGCAGGCGACAGCACCCGTCAGACCGCCGAAAATGCAGCCGAGACCTTCAGCGCGGATACCGCGGCTGATCTGCTTTTCCGTGGGATCAGGAAGATTCGCGGCGTTGCAGACGTTGAAGTAGTCGCCGATGCTCTCAAGGATGACGGAGAAGAATCCAGCCATAATCGCGCCGAACGCCACGAGGCTGAACTTGGGCATGCCCCACGGAGCAAAGCCCGTAAACTGGAACCACTTTGCCGTCGATACGTTGTCAAGCGAGATGTACACAGGGTGTCCGGGCTGGAACACTCCGGTTCTGCTGAGGACAAAGCAGACAATCCACACCGTCACGACGCTCAGAAGCACAGAGAAGATGTTGATGAACTTGCCCTTCATGCCGAGGCCGAAGAAGAAGATCAGAGCGACGACGGCGAGCGAAGCGGGCCAGTAGTTCGCGGCGTTGAAGCTGATCGCCGTCTCTGCCAGCGAGAAACCGATAGCCATGATGGTCGTGCCGACGGTGATGGGACCGACAAAACGGCGGATTTTTCCGATAAGCCCCAGCTGTCCGAGGAGGACAAGGCAGACGCCGCCGCTGATCAGAGCGCCGCCGACATACTGCATGATGACGTCAGGTCCCTGAGCGGAATACAGTCCGACGATCGTCATAATGGGAGGAATAAAGCTGAAGCTGGAGCCCTGGACGATGGGAAGTCCCGAGCCGAACGGACTGGTCTGAAGGAGCGTGCAGACGCCCATCGCAAAATAAACACACGAGATAAAAAAGCCGATCTGAGCCTGAGACATGCCCATCGCCGGTCCGAAAATCAGAGGGACGAGCGTCGTCGCGCCGAAAAGAGTGAGGACATGCTGCGCTCCGGCAAGCAGCAGGACAGGAAGCGACGGGACGTCATCAATACCGTAGACAAGTTCTTTACGAGCCATTTGAAAAAGCACCTCCATAGATTGAACTGCTGGACGGATTATACCACAAATCTGCAAAACCGGTTGCATGAAAATATTTTTCAAGAAAAAAACGCAGAACACTCTTTTCCTGCGTCACAGAGTAAATGACGTTCTCCCGCCAGGTATAATGCGAAAAAACGCGGCGACAGCTCGCGCAAAGACGAGGTATCGCCGCGTTTTTTCGCCGCCGTCAGCGGACTCTGAGGTACACGCCTTTTGTTCCGCCGTCGTAGACGTCAGTATCCGACGAGGTAACACTGGTCCGCAGACCATTTGAAGCAGCCATGTCCTTCAGGCGCTCGCGCACGCCCTCTGAGGCTGAATCGACCTTGTAGCCGACGAACCACTGCCCTGACAGCTCGCCGTCTTTGAACTCATACAGAGAGCTGTCGAGCTTATCCGGCGCTGTGACGTACTCTTTCAGCTCTGATATGTCAGGAGAGAGCGCTGAGCCGATGTTGTCGGCGTAGTACAGACCTGCCGCCAGTTTGAGGCTGTGGAGATCTGTCACAATCCGCGTGGCTTCTGCTTTGTCCGTACTGGCTCCCATGGTCAGCATCATGCCGCCCGACAAGATGCTAATCACGGTGATGACGATAAGGAGTTCGATCAGGGTGAATCCGGACTTTTTGTTCAGTTTCATCATTGTTCCTCCTATTCTTCTGTAAAGTCAAGCGACGGATCAGGAGAGAGATCGATTGAATCGCGTCTGCCCCCCTGATATTCGGCATATCCGGCAGCAGCAATCATGACAGCGTTATCCGTGCAGAACATCTTTGACGGCAGATACGCTGTCCAGCACGTGTGCGCAGCAACGGCGTTTCTAAACGCGCTGTTTGCTGCCACGCCGCCGGATATCGCAACGCGCGTGATGCCAGTTTTCTCGCTGGCGCTGATAAAACGCGCCATCAGCGTCTGAACGACAGCCGATTGGAATGAAGCGCAGAAATCTTCCAGCGGAACGTCTCCTGCGGCGCGCAGTTTTTTCACCTGGGTAATCGCCGCAGTTTTCAGACCGCTGAAACTGAAGTCAAGTCCCTCGACAGAACGCAGAGGCAGTGTGAACCGAAACGCGCTGTTGTCTCCCGACGACGCCAGTTTGTCGATGACAGGTCCGCCGGGATACGGCAGACCAAGAGTTTTCGCCACTTTGTCAAACGCCTCGCCCGCAGCGTCGTCCTGCGTCTCGCCCAGAATTTCGTACTTGCCCGGAGCTTTGGCGTGGACGATTTCTGTATGTCCGCCGGAAACGACCATGCACAAAAAAGGAAACTCCAGATCGGCATGATCCACGATGTTGGCATAAATATGTCCCTCAAGGTGGTTGACGCCGACAAGAGGGACGTTCCACGCCTGCGCCAGCGCTTTGGCTGTCATAACGCCGACAAGCAGAGATCCCATCAGCCCGGGACCGCGCGTCACCGAAATCAGACTGATCTGACGCGCCGGATCGGTGACGCCCCCTTCTGCCAAAACTTCCTGCACCAGAGGAAGAATGGCTTCAAGGTGCATTCGCGACGCATACTCCGGAACGACGCCTCCGAATGCCGCATGACGCTCCGTCTGGCTGGATATCTTCCAGCTCAGGACTCGGCGCCCGCCTTCAAGAAGAGCGACAGACGTGTCGTCGCAGCTGCTCTCTATGCCGAGAGTCAGGAATCTTTCGTCTAGTGACAGCATCCGTGACAGCTGCTGCATGAGCCAGTGCAGCCGGCCTTTCTCCTGAGAGGCTCGCCCTGTTCATGAACAAACGCTTTGCCGCCGCACTTGGGACAGCGCGCAGGACGCGCTTCTCCCTTGATGCGCTCGCCGCAGAGAACGCACTTAAACACATGACATGCCATTTTTATTTCATCTCCTGGGAATAGTTAGAGCTACTGACTCATTGCCGTAAGAAAACGTGAGCGTTTTGCCGGGTTTTGTGTGCGACCGCGGGACAGAGAACGCCAGAACGTCCTCTGTTCCTTTAGGCAGACTGCCCGTCTGAGCTGACAGAACGCTGGACAGATACTGAGAACGATCAATCGGCTCGCCGTTGTACTTCAAAAGCTTCGGGTCGAACGTCCAGCGGTTGACGGCGCGGTAAAAAAGAATCACAACATCGCTTTTCTGTCGGGCGGCTTTGTCGATATACTGAGCATTCCACACGATCTGCTCAGGGAAATTGTTCGGCTCGGAATAAATTCTGCTCGCCAGAGTCCTGTCAATGAGCTGAAAGATGAGCTGCCCCTCCGCGCCGATTACCATGTCATCCCCCAGTTTGCGCCCGCCGAGCCACAGGACAACCGACCGCTCGCGCATGAGCGCCGCGTCATCAGCCTGAGCGCTCCGCGAGGGGGAGCAGAGACTGACCGCCATAAAAACCGCCAGCAGAAAGGGAAAAAGTTTTTTCATCATGGTTCACCTCTTAGTCTGCGTCTCTTTCGAAGAGACTGAAAGATAAGACTCCATTCCTCACAGCGCAGCCTGAGCGTCGCCGCCGCATAAACTGCCATGCAGACGCCTCCCACAAGCATCAGCCAAAGCGCACGGAGAGCAATGCCGGCTTCAGACGGATAGGGAAAGAACGCCCGAAAGGCGCAGCCGACGGCTGCCATCGCTGCCGTGCTGAAGAATATTTTAGCGCACCACGCAGCCTGAAACAGCGCGCAGGAGGAGGACGAAGCGCGTTCCAGCAGCCGGATTCCTACGCAGCTTGAAACGGTAAAAGCCAGCGACCCCGCCAAAGCGACGCCTCCAAGCTGAAGCGGGGAGATGAGCACGGCGCTGAAAAGCAGAAGCGAGGTCACGTTTGATACCGTCGTCATCACAGCCTGGCGGGAAAGAGAGCGCGCGAACAGCGCCCGCATGACGACAGTAGAACACGCCATTCCCGGCAAAGCCAGAGACGAATAAAACAGCGCCGTCGATGTTCCGCGCCACGCCGCCTCGCCGAACGCCGCACGGAAAAACAGAAAATGGACAATTTCGCTTGACATCATCATCATTCCCGCCGTCACGGGGACGATGACGAACAGGGAGAAGCGCAGAGCATCGCGCAAAGTCTCAGAAAACCCCTCGCCGCCGCGGGCAATGCAGCGCGACAGCTCCGGAAGAACCGCCTGCGACACAGCGATGACGACAAGACCCAGCGGCAGCTGCACCACGCGGTTTGCGTAGTTGAGCATCGATATGGAACCGTCGGCGAGGAACGAGCCGAAAAATCGCGAAAGGACCGGATTCAGCTGATTGAGCGACAGTCCTGCCGCGTAGGGCAGAAAGAGCGTGAGCATACGCCTGAGCTCCGGATTTTTTAGGTCCGGCGCAGAGGGAATCAAAACCATTTTTTTATCAGCGGCAGCCCAGCTCCACTGGAACAGCAAATTGGCAGCGCCGCCGAGGAGAACTGCCCATACGAGGCTTTTGACCCCCAGCCTTGACGCGAGCAGAAGTGTTATCGTAATATAAATGACGTTGCTGAGCGCCGGCGCGAGCGCGGGAACAAAAAAACAGTTCATGCTGTTCAGCACTCCCATAGCAAGCGCGGCGGCGGAGATAATCGTCAGAAAAGGAAAAAGCTGGCGCGTGAGAACGACGGTCAGCTCATATTTTTCAGAGTCAAAGCCCGGAGCGATGAAAGAGATCAGCTGAGGGCTGAACAGAATCCCAAGCCCGACTGCAGCCGCAGAAGCGCACAGAA
Source organism: Pyramidobacter sp. (assembly GCA_034101315.1). GTDB lineage: Bacteria > Synergistota > Synergistia > Synergistales > Dethiosulfovibrionaceae > Pyramidobacter. Next base: position 3,404 of record JAXEJY010000080.1, on the reverse strand, counting down.
TCACCGAAAGCGCCTGGCGCGCAAGCAGCTCTGCATTTTCGCGTCCCTGCCTCTCGACAACTTGAGAGAAAACAGGAACAAAAGCGGCTGAAAGGGCGCCTTCAGCCAAAAGCTGACGTCCGAGATTTGCAATTGTGTACGCGGCAAAGAACGCGTCAAGAGAACGCCCCGCGCCAAAACATGCCGCTGTGATTACCTCGCGGAGCAGGCCAAGAACTCGGCTCGCAAGAGTCCCTACCATCATGGTAAGGGCATTTCGAATCATATTTCCGGATTGTGCTCCTGCCATGATGAACTCCTCCAAAAAGCGCATGAAAAAACGCCAAAACAGCACACAGTCTTGATCAGAAAAACTTTTTGAAAAACAGGGAGATGAACGCGCGCATGGTACATACAACCGTCTGGGGTATCGGCAATCCTCTGCTGAAAGACGACGCTGCCGGACTTGAAATCATCAAACTGCTGGAAGAAGCTCAGCTTGAGGGATTTTCACTGCGCAGCTGCGAACTGGCTCCGGCAAACTATCTGGCGACGCTGAAAAAAGAACAGCCTCAGCGTTTCTATCTCATCGACGCCGCCGACATGGGACTGCCGGCAGGCAGTCTGAGACGTTTTCCTCTGGAGCGGATCGCCGATGCGTCGTTTACAAGCCACGATATGCCGCTTGACCAGATCCTCCACGCCGCTGCAGGAATGCCTCAGAACGCGTGGGTTATCGCCGTTCAGCCGGAAGACACGTCCTTCGGCGTAGGACTGACGCCCAAAGTAGCCGACGCGGCTCAGCGTGCGGCATCTCTCCTCGCCGCCCAGCGCGCCGAGGAAATACAGGAACTTGAATAAACGCAACAAAAGCGACGGCGCCGCATAGGAAGCGCCGCCGCTTTTTTATTGGTTTGATCGCGCAAAGCGCTAAAACGTAAAGCTGTTGCCCAAATAGTACTTTCGGGCAATTTCGCTCTCCGCCACTTCTGCCGGTGTCCCCTGCACCATAATCTCGCCGCGGTGAATGAGGTATGCTCTGTCAGTGATCGCCAGCGTATCGCGCACGTTGTGATCGGTGATCATAATGCCGTAACCGCGCTGTTTCAGCGAGACGATAATCTGCTGGATATCGTAAATAGCAATGGGGTCTATGCCGGCAAACGGCTCATCGAGCAGGATAAAATCCGGCTTAATCGCCAGAGTCCGCGCAATTTCAACGCGGCGGCGCTCGCCGCCGGAAAGAGCGTAGCCGTAAACATTAGCAAGTTTTTCAAGACCGAACTCCTCAAGGAGTTCGCTCACTATCTTGCGGCGCTGAGCGAGGGGCGTTCCGTTTTCCTCAAGGACAATTTCAATGTTTTCGCGCACAGTGATGTCGCGAAACACAGAAGCCTCCTGAGGCAGATAGCCGACGCCGATTCGGGCGCGCTGATACACGGGCAGCGCCGTGATGTTTTTGCCGTCAATGCTGACCGTGCCGGAATCAGGAACAATGAGTCCGACAATCATGTAGAAACACGTCGTCTTCCCCGCGCCGTTCGGTCCCAGCAGACCGACAACCTCGCCCATCTTGAAGTTAATGTTGACGTCAACGACGACTCGGCGATGACGAAAACTCTTGTTCAGACCGGCTGCCGACAGTTTTTTGGCGTTCGTCATGGTCTGCGCTTCTCCTGTTTGGGCAAAGCAGGCTGCTTTTGAGTTTTGTTTGAGCTCTGCGAAAGATCCACTGTGATGCGCGGCGTTCCCTGGGCTTCTAGCCTGCCCGTGTTGACATGATACACAAGTCCCTTAGCAGTGATGCGGCGTCCTTTCTGAACGGCTCTGGCGTTGCCTGTCGCCGTTAAAGTGCCTTTTTCGCGGCTGTAGATAAGCTTGTCGCCCCAAATTTCAGTCACTTCATTTTTGACGTTGATCTGCTTGACGTACACATTGCCGTTTCCCGTAAACTGGCGGAGTCCCTGCGCGTCATAGTTGCCGACCAGCGAATCACACGAAAGGATCAGTTTTCTCTGAACGTCCTCAAATTTCGTGACGGGGCGCGCGTAGAACTGACGCCCTCTCAGACGGGCGATGTCGGCAACGAGATGACGAGAGCCGAACACGGCGTCGACGCCGCCCTGCAGCGTATAATCGCCGTCTTTCACAGAGAAATCAGAATCGAGAGCGTCGCACGCAAAGCTGAGCTTCTCGCCCAAATGCGTGCCGAAGCCTTTGACGTTCTGCCACATGCGGGCTTTCTGAGTTTTTGAGTTGGCGCGAGCAAAGTCTGATGTGATGGTTATCTGGAGACGCTTCAGCGCAACTGAGCCGCTTGCCTGAAACTCGCCGCTTTCTGTGTCGTAGTCCATCGACTTCGCTGAAAGCTGAGTTTCCACAGGCTGAGCTCCTGCCGCGGCGGCAAGACACAGTGCGCACAGAAGAGAAAGAAGCGCTCGAAATCTCAAAGAACAGAGACTCATACTAGTCAGAGTAGTCAGCGCCGTCGCAGACTTTCGTTCCGGGCGCGTTGTCCGGTCTGAAATCTGTGCGGGCAGCGATAACTTTTCTGTCAGGAAGCGGGTTCCATGAAGTGCGGCTGGTCACAGCTTCCAGAACTTTTTCGGCAGTGCCTTCAGCGTTGAACGCCTTGATGAAGCGCTCTGCCCAGTATTCCGTCTCGTCGACAACTCTGTCGACGTATTCTTTGGGCATGTTCATGATCTTCTCCCAGAACGGAAGGTTGGCTTTCTTGTAATCGCCCGATTTACGGCTCATGCCCTTGCTGTCGCAGTAGGAAACCAGCTCGTCCCACAGCGAAACGGGAATTCCTCTGTCAGCTTCTTTGACGTAGCTTCCGTTTTCAATCACTGCGTTGCCTGTCTCTGGCTCCATTTTAATCCCGAACAGGACATTCTGGAACAGAGTCGCCACGTTGCCCTTGACGATGCCGTAGCGGCGGAACTTCGCGCACTTCTCAATGTTTGTGCCGGAAATGCCGTGCTGAGCGATGGAGACGCCGTACGGCTTTAAAGCCGTCGCGATCTCCAGCGTGCGGTCGAGGTTAATTCCCTCGTCCTGTCCTGCGGAATGGTCGTACGTTCCGTGAAGGCTGCCGTTTGAAATGGCAATGACATCGGGAAAAATGCCCCATGAGTTGAGGCCGCCGATGAAGTAGAGCGCTTCCTCCACCGTCGAGAACTCTCCAGCGCCCTTGATCTCGCCGACTTCAACTTCAAGTCCGAAGTACGGCGGAATGTGCATGGCGACGTCGCGCGTAGCGCACAGGTTGTTCCAGTCATCAAGGTGCGACGCGTCAATGGCGACAGACGTCCAGCCGCGGCGGGCAATGTCGCACATCTGTCCGACCGCCTTCATCACATCATCGCCGCTCTTAATGGCGTAGTGGTCAACGTGCATTCCAAAAACAGCGCCGTGGCCCA
>JAXEJY010000079.1:0-7549 GCA_034101315.1 Pyramidobacter sp. | reverse complement strand
TTTGGGAACTGCGCTCGCGCACAGGGCGATAGATCATACCAGCCTGACAGAAGCGGCAGCCGCGTGAACAGCCGCGGAACAGCTCAACAGCAACTCGGTCATGAATAATCCCCGACGCGGGAACGATCATGCTCTCCGGCGCGACAGCGTCCATGTCGCTGCAGATTAGACGGCGGCGCGGCAGAGGAAATTCTGACTCAAAATGCACGCCGTTTTCGTCATAGCTGCACTGGACGAGCGACGGAACGTAAACGCCTTCAAGCTCTGCCGCCGCGCGGAGACGCTCAGCTCTCGGCTCTCCTTTCGTCGACGCAAGAAGGCGCAGAAGCGGCGGATTCACCACTTCGCCGTCTCCGAGGCAGAAAATGTCGATGAAATCAGCTATAGGTTCCGGAACAAGAGCGCCGGGACCGCCTGCAAGCACAAGGGGATCATCGTCGCCTCTCTCGGAGGACAAAAGCGGCACGCCGCCCAAGTCCAGCATCGTGAGGATGTTGGTGAAGCTCATTTCGTGCTGAAGCGTAAATCCCAATGCGTCAAAGCGGCACAGAGGACGCCCCGACTCAATTGAGGCAAGCGGCTGGCGCGCAGCGCGCAGAGACTGTTCCATGTCAATCCACGGGCAGTACGCGCGCTCAGCGTCAATGCCGTCTATCGCCTTTGTCTGAGGGTACAGAAGCTGGAACCCGATGTAGCTCATGCCGACTTCATAGACATCAGGAAAACAGAAGCACAGGCGAAAATCCGCCTTTTCTTTCGGCGCTGTATTTCCCCACTCAGAGCATGCATAGCGCGCGGGCCACTTCGCCGCGGCGATCAAAGGCCAGCGACTGTCGTCAAATTCTTCAAATCTCACAATCTATCATTCCTGACCGATTATTAAAAATATAGGACGTTTGGAGGCGAATCACCAAACGCCACAACTACAAATCATACAGAGAAAGCTCCCCCGGCACGGCGTTTTCAAGCCGCTCAATCTCGTCCGCTGCGTCAATTTTCATCACTATTGCCAGAGCGACAGCGGTCGACACGAGAGAACTGCCGCCGTAGCTCATGAGCGGCAGAGGAAGTCCCGTCACGGGAAGAAATCCCATGCTCATGCCGATTGATTCAAAGCTGTGAAACCACAGAAATGCGGAGAGCGCTGCGACGATAATTTTTGATGAGATTCTGCGAGACCGAATCCCTACACTGACAATTCTCCACATAATAAACGAAAGAAGAGCCAGCAGAAGAGCACAGCCGAAAAGCCCGAACTCCTCGGCAAAAACGCTGAATATAAAATCAGTGTGCGGCTCCGGGAGAAATCGCAGCTTGCTCTGAGTGCCTTCCATGAATCCTTTTCCGAACAAACGCCCCGATCCGACAGCGATGCGCGACTGAATGACATTGTATCCTGCACCGAGCGGATCGAGCTCTGGGTTGATAAAAACAAGGATTCTCTTTTTCTGATACTCTTTCAGAAAAAGCCAGCCGACGGGCAAAAAAGAACACCCCGCACACACAAGGTACATCAGATACTTTTTCGGCGTGCCGGCTGCAAAAAGCGCAACAAAGATCATGACAGCGTACACCAGCGTACTGCCAAGGTCGGGCTGCACGAGGACGAGAAACGCTGAAACGCCGCCCAGCGCCAGAGCCGACAGAAAGTTTTTCAGGTTCGTCGGCGGATACTCGTTCATGTGCCGCGCCATGACGAACGTCAGCCCCAGCTTGGCGAACTCAGCAGGCTGAACATTGATTCCGCCGAATGTCAGCCACGACTGAGCGCCTTTTGCGCGGTGCCCGAAGAAAAACAGCAGCATGAGCGCCGCGCAGCACAGTCCGTAAATCCAGTACGACTTCGAGAGAAGAAAGTCAAAGTCAATCCGAAGCGTGCAGAAAAAAGCAACGCACGCAACAGCGCCCCACGCAAGCTGTCGTCCGGCGAAGAAAAAGCCTCTGCCCGAAGCGCCGTTCGCGGCGCTGAAAATCGTCAGGACGCCGGCGGCATAAACAGCGAGGACAGCCGCAAGCAGCGGGTAATCAAGCGTCCTAAAAATCCCGCGCTGCGACGTGTCCATCAAACGACTTCCGCCGAGTCCTCGCCGCGACGGAGCGACGCAGCTGTTCCGCGCTTCATGCGCAGCACCGGAACGCTGACTTCAAGCGCGACCACTTCCTGATCCTTGCTCAGGTCAATATCAATATTGCCGTCGTCAACGTCCATGTATCTGGAGATCACGCCCAGAATGTCGCGGCGGATGTTATCCATCATCTCAGGCGAGATATCTGAGCGGTCATGCATCAGAACAATTTGAAGCCGTTTTTTAGCCGTGTCTTTTGATTGATTTCTGCGAAAAATTTTCTCGAAAAAGCCCATAGAAACACCTTACCTGCGTCCAAAAATGTTGCGGATATTCGCCCAGAATCCCCTGTCCATGTTGTTGACGTCAACAAAAGGAACTTCTTCGCCCAGAAGACGCGCAGCAATGTTCGCAAAAGCGTTTCCGGCGGGGGAGTCGGGCGAGAACGTCAGAGGCAGTCCCTTATTTGAGGAAATGACGACGTTGTCGTCCTCAGGAACAATGCCAATGAGACCGATTGAAAGGATGTCAAGAATATCGTCAACGCCCAGCATGTCGCCAGAGCGAACCATGCGCGGACGCACGCGGTTGATAATCAGATGAATCTTCTCTTTGCCCTGAGACTCAAGCATTCCGATAATTCTGTCAGCATCGCGGACAGGTGAGACGTCCGGCGTCGTCACGACAAGGGCTTCATGCGCCCCTGCCGCAGCGTTGCGGAATCCCGCTTCAATTCCGGCAGGACTGTCGAGCAAAATAAAGTCAAAGTCAGGGCTCAGCTCTTCGCAGAGCGCTTTCATCTGATCTGCCGTCACGGCGTCTTTTGTGCGGGTCTGAGGGGAAGGCAGAAGGTACAGACCGTCAACCCGTTTATCTCTGATAAGCGCCTGTTTCAGCGAGCAGCTTCCTTCAACGACATCAACAAGATTAAAGACAATACGGCTTTCAAGCCCGAGGATTATATCAAGATTGCGAAGACCGATATCGCCGTCGATAACGACAACTTTCTGCCCCCTTTTGGCAAGAGCGACAGAAACGTTGGCGGTAGTCGTTGTCTTGCCGACGCCGCCCTTTCCAGATGTCACAACGATAACGCGTGCTGCCATGCTTTTAACCTCCTCCGATATTGATAAAAATCAAAAACTCACGCTTATTTATCCGTCAGCAGTTTTATCTGCGTCTCCCCTTTTTGCGCTGCAGCGCCAAAACTTACTTTTCTCTGAGAATTTCACCGGCGATGAAAACACCGTCTTCAACAGAAATATGCGCTGGCTTCCCCCACCACGGACACGCATCCGGCTCCATGATGTTGCTCACCATCGTTCCGATTCGAAGCTGGTTTGTCATGTAGCACATCGTGATCACAGACGCCTGATTGTCCCCGGAACACCCTGCATGAACGCGCCCTTTCAGCGCGCCGAGAACAACGATGCTTCCTGTAGCGGATATGTCGGCGCCTGAGTGGAGATTGCCAATGAGAAGAACGTCCCCGTCATGATGAACGCTCTGCCCTGAGCGCAGAGGCGTCTTGAGAATTTTCAGCGTTCCCTGTGTGATGATAGGACGCTCCGCGCCGTCGAGCTTCAGTCCGAGCGACGCAAGCGTGTCGCGCGTCTGCGGGTTTGCAGCGCACCACTGAGTGATTGAAAGCTGAAGCGGAAAAACTGCGTCGCGCATAAAATCCAAAAACCACACTCGCGAAACAGGCAGATCCTTAAAGTCAAATATCAGCGGATGCCCCTTAATCAGAGCTCCGGCGTCGCGAAGCTCGCGCAGGACGTCGGGAGTTCCGGGAAGCGACGCGCCTTCAAACGCCACATACAGCGAAGAACCGCGCCCTTTAAAACTGAGTTCTCTCTTCCGTTCAGACATCACCATAGACTTCCATCCTTTCATGATTTACGGCGCTCGGCGCGTGTTCTTGTTTTTCTCCAATTCTTTATCCTGTTCCGCCAAATACGCTAAAAGCTGAGCGGCAAGAGGAGCTGCAACGCGTCCTCCGCTTTCGCCCTCCTCGATAAAACAGAGAACAGAATAGCGCGGAGAAGGCAGAGGACCGAATGCGGCGAAAACGGCGTGGTCCTTTCCGTGCGGATTCTGAACCGTCCCCGTCTTTCCGGCAATTTGGACGCCGTATTCACTCCCGCGATAGCCCGTTCCGCCCTTGCTCGTAACTTTCCGCAGTCCCTGATAAACCAGCTGAAGGTATTCCGGTTTGAGGTCGGCGCTGCGTCCCGACACAGGGGTGCCGCGCAGCAGATGAGGCGTATGGACTGTGCCGCCATTGGCAAAGGTCGCGAACATATCCGCCATCTGAAGAGGCGTCATCAGCAGATATCCCTGACCGATTGAGTAGTTGACGGAGTCGCCTTTCATCCACGCCTCACGGCGGTTTTTCTCTTTCCACTCCGGCCCGGCAAGGTTTCCGGAAGCTTCCCCGGGAAGGTCAATTCCAAGGCGGGCTCCAAGCCCCACGCGGCGTCCGACTTCAATGTACTTTCTTATGCCGACGCTTTGGCTCGTCTCGTAAAAGTACGTGTCGCATGAGTCGCGCAGCGCGTCGGTGAACGTTTCTTTTCCGTGACCGTACCTCGCCCAGCAGCGGTAGGAGTTCTGCCCGAGCTTATACGTTCCGGAGCAGAAAATCTCTGTATCTTTCGTCACAGCTTTCGCTTCAAGCGCTGCGTAGCCTGTGATTATCTTGAAAATCGACCCTGGAGAATACTGACCGGCGATAGCGCGGTTCATGAGCGGGCGCGAACTGTCTGTGTTGAGCGCAGCCCACTCTGAAGGCGATACCCCCCACGTCAGAGGGTTCGGATCGTACGACGGCATGGAGTACAGCACAAGAACTTCGCCGCTGCGGACGTCAAGAGCGATCATCACGCCGCGATTGTCTCCCAGCAGTTCAACGGCAAAGCGCTGAGCGCCGAGATCGAGCGTCAGATACAGATCCTGACCGGCTCCCGCCGTGCGCTGGCTGATAATTCTCTTTCGCCTGCCGCGCGCGTCAACTTCCACTGCCGTTTCGCCCGGTTCGCCTCGCAGAATTTTTTCGTACTGTCTTTCAATCCCTGATTTGCCGATGATGTCGTCACCGATATAGGGATTCTCTTCATCCTCCGGAACGCCGCGAAGCTCTTCTTCCGATATGCTGCCGACGTAGCCGATGACGTGAGAAGTCAACGCCCCTGCCGGATAGACTCGCTTCCATACCGGCATAGGGAAAAGCTCAGCAGGGAATTCGGGATCTTCCATCAGTCCTGTCATCTGAAGCATGGTCAGGTTTGATATCAGAGAAACAGCTCGATATGGAACCCAAATCCGCTTTTTGATGCGCGCCTCAAGCGCCTCTGCGTCGCTGGGAAGATGAGCGCGCTCCAAAGCCGCAAGAAATCTCTTTTTTATGCCCTCTTTTTTGAGATCAAGAGGATATCCCATAATGTCGAACGTCATGACGTTCGTCGCCAGAGGCAGCCCTTTTCTGTCATAAATCTGACCGCGCACCGAGGGAATGCGGATCAGGCGCAGCCGGTTTTTCAGCGCCAGACCGACAAAACGGTCAGACCAGCTTACTTGAAACAGGATGAGCGCAACGACAAGAAGCGCGTAGGAAGAGATGACGGCAGCGCGCCACAGATAGAGGCGCGAATCCGACAGCGTCCGCCAAGCGGCTTTTGAGGACCTGTCAGTCTTCATCAGAGAACACCTCGAACACGCACAGGAGAGCTAAAACGACAGCGGAAAGTCCCCACTGCACGCCGAGAATCGTGAAAATTCTGCCGCTCAGAACAGCTGAATCCCAGAACAAAAGGCGGACGAACGAGAGAGAGACGCACATCACTGTGTTGATTGCCACATAAGGAAACAGCTGTCTGTTTGCCGACGGAATCTGAAACCACACCCAGCGCGCCGCAAACACAGCTGCCGAGAACAGAGCGCCGTACAGTCCGGGAACGCCTGTCCAGCGGAAATCCATCAGAAGCCCGCCGAGAAGCGCCGAGGTCTGCCACCTCCACGCCTCTTTAACATCTGAGACGGCATACCACACGACAGACATCACGAAAATCTCCGGCGCCAGCATCGTCTGCGTCATGGCGAGCTGGGCAACATCCTGAATGTACCAGCACAGAGCCAGAACGAGCCAGCGCTTCATCGTTTTTTCCCTCTCATGATATGAACAGCCTGAAGCCGAAAGAGATCCGCGCCGGGTTTTACTCTGTAGACCACCATGCCGGGAGCGATGACGCGCCGTTCTCCGGTGATGACGCCCACGGGAATTCCGGCAGGAAGCTGACCTCCGAGAACTGTGGAAATCTGCGTGCCAGCCGGGTAACTGCTTTGCTCCGGCAAATAGTGCAGCCACACGCCGCCTTCGTTGTCGCCGGTGATGACGGCAACTTCGCGCGTCGTCTCCACGACCACGGGAATGTAGAGCGTTGAGTTGGACAGAAGCTGAATCCATGCGCCGTTAAAAGCCGTTGACCGAACAACTCCGGCAAGGTACGCTCCGTCCAGCGCGGCACTGCCCGCGGCGATGTCGGCTCCGCCGCTGTCAACGCGTATTTCATCCCACCACGCGGCAGGATCTCTGAAAACGATGGGACAGCGGCCGTCACTTCTGAGCAGCTTTTCAGATTCCGCCGCCTTTTGAGCGCCGATTGACAGCCTCAGCTGTCTGTTTTCCTCGCGCAGCTGAGCCAGCTCCAGAAGGAGCGCGCGCCGGTCTGCCAGCCAGCGGCTGACAGTGTTCAGTCGGTCAATGGCATACATCGCGGGTTTTTCAAGAGGATGGAGCAGCGCGGCTGTGCCGTCCATCGCGCGCCGCGTCACCTCTCTGCCCGTCATGCCCAGAGCAAGCATGACACAGCAGGCAACTGACGCAAAGGCAACGACTGCTTCGCGCTCAAAGTTCCGATACTCTGCCATGACGCTGAACGGCTACAGAACGTTTCTATGAACCGTCGTCAGAATTTTTTTCATCTCTCCGAGGTTCGCAAGTGTCAAACCGACGCCGTGAGCGACAGCATGAAGAGGATCTTCTGCCAAAATGACGGGCGCGTTCAGAACGCGCGTCAGTTTTTGAGGCAGTCCGCGCAGAAGCGAACCGCCGCCCGTCAGCACGATGCCGTTGTCCACGATATCCCTGGACAGCTCCGGCGGCGTCTGCTCAAGAGTGACTTTCATGACGTCTTCAATGCGCGCGATGATAGGAGTCAAAGCCTCGCGGATCTCCACAGAGCTGACGCGCGTAACTTTCGGCAGACCGTCAGCCAAGTCGCGGCCTTTGACTTCCATCTCAAGCTCTTCTTTCAGAGGGATGACCGAGCCGATTTGAATTTTGACGCTCTCGGCTGTCGATTCGCCGATGAGCAGAGCGTGCTTCTGACGGAACAGTGCGATAATCGCCTCGTCCATCGTGTCGCCGGCGGCGCGCAGTGAGTTGCTGACGACAAGGCCGCCCAGAGAAATGACTGCCACTT
>JAXEJY010000078.1:0-7846 GCA_034101315.1 Pyramidobacter sp. | reverse complement strand
CCCGGTCCCATGCCGAACCCGGAAGTTAAGCCCTAAGGCGGCCATGGTACTGCGATTCGCTTCTCCAGAGAGTGAACACACGCTTGCTTCTCTGTCTTTTTTTATGCGAAAAATTTTTCAACGAAAACACAACCGCCCGCGCTCTGGGGAAATTCCTCGAAGCGCGGGCGATTTTTTTATGCGCGTACTTTGTGCAAACTCTTTTCATGCTAAAATATGATGGATGATTGTAGCGAAATTTAAGATCTGTACTGTGAACAAGGAGGCAGAGAAGAGAATGAAAAAAACTCTATGCATATTTTTATCGATTGTTTCGCTGATGATGTGCGGCTGTGCTGTGTCAGGGCAAGCTCATATTGACAGCGGGAATCAGAAACTTTCTGAAGTGAAGCAGTGGGAGCTGCTGTCTGAGGCATATCGCTATGTATTCCCGCTGATGATGATGAACCAGACGATGAAAACGGCAACGAATGTAGAATGTCCAGACTTATCAGGCCATGCTCCTATAGGACAACTGATTCATGCACAAAGGCTGGCGGATGCCAATGCGAAAATGGTCGTTACTCCTAATGTGGATACGGTATATACTCAGGCATGGCTTGATCTGTCAGAAGAACCTATGGTTCTCATTATGCCCCCGACGGATCGCTATTTCCAGACGCAGGTGCTGGACGCGTGGACAAACACTCCTGCTGTTTTAGAATCGGGGAATTATCTGATCGCACGCGCGGGATATAAGGGGGAAGTTCCGGAAAAACTAAAGATTGTAGAAGTTCCTACAGATATGGTATGGATGATCTCTCGCATTCTGACAAACGGCTCGGAAGATATGGTCAAAGTGAAAGAAATCCAAAACGCCATGGTGCTGATGCCGCTGAGCAGTTATCTGTCAGACGAAAAATATATCCCTAAAAAGGGAGAACATAAAGACAAATACGACGGTGTGCCGGTGAACGCAGTTCTGGGCATGTCTCCTCAGGATTATTTTTCAACTGCGAATGAGCTGATGCTGAAAAACCCTCCTTCTGAGCGGGATGCGTCTATATTGGAAAAATTTGCAGTTTTGAACATCGGACCTGGAAAGCAATTCGACGCCGCTGTATTAAAGGGGGATGTTCAGAGAAACTGGAATGCTCTGCGAAGCTCCTTGAAGGAAATTGTTTATCGGGAGGGAGTCAAATATCAAAAGACAATCGGTGATTGGAGTTATTTTGGAGAGCCGATCGGCAATTTTAGAGACGCGTATGATTACCGCGCCATGATTGCATTGAGCGGTTTGGGGGCAAATCCGATGGAGGTCGCTGTCTATTTGAAGACAGGCGTTGATTCGGAGAAGAGCACGCTGAACGGTCGGAATGATTATGTTCTGCACTTTGACAGCTTGCCGCCAGCATGCGCAGGGGGCTTTTGGTCAGTAACTGCCTATGGCAGCGACGACTTTTTAATCGCCAATGAATTAAATAGATATTGCATTAATGATCGGACTGGCTTGCGTCTTAACGAGGATGGAACTCTCGACGTCATTTTGTCAAACCAAGCTCCTGAGAATACGAAGAACTGGCTTCCCGTCGGGGAAGATGATTTTCATCTGGTGATGAGGATTTATCTGCCTGATATGAATGCCATAGGGAATGGATGGATCAGCCCGACAATCACCAAGACGCCGCGCCGCAAACCGTAAACTGCATTTTACAGGAAACACCGCCTGACTATGCAGAATAGTCCGGCGGTGTTTTTTGTTTGTTTTTGTTCAAAAGCCTGTGTTGATGCAATATATTTTATTGTGTTATCATCGTTAAAAATAGTTAAATTTATGGAGGGTTTTGCATGGCTCTTTCTGGCTGTGACTGGCAAAAGATGATCATTCATGCGTCAAAAGTCCTCAAGGACAACGCTGCGGCGCTTTCGCAGCTTGACTCTGAAATAGGCGACGGCGACCACGGAGTTACAATCGGCATGATTGCCGGCGAGATGGACAAGGCTGCTCAGGCATGGGACTGCGTTTCTTTGAAGTCTTTTTTTGATGATCTGGGCTGGAAGGCGATGGGCGTGAACGGCGGCAGCGCGGGGTCTCTGTGGGGATCTTTTTTTCAGGGAGTCAGCGAAGCTTTGAACGATGAGCCGGAGATGACGTCTGAGCTTCTGAAAAAAGCGCTCCGTGCCGGCCTTGATGGAATCCGCTGTGTTTCTAAAGCACAGGTTGGCGATAAGACGATGATGGACGCTTTGATTCCGGCGGTTGAGGCGGCTGAAGTTTCTGACGGCGAACCGGCTGATGTTCTGCTGGCGGCTGCACGGGCGGCGCGCGCAGGTTCTGATAAAACAGCAGAGTTTATCGCGAAGTACGGACGCGCGAAAAATCTCAAAGAGGGAAGTTTGGGACACAAGGATCCGGGCTCGGTTTCTTTTGCCCTGCTGCTTGAGTCGCTTGCGGACGCTGCTCAAAAATAGCGTTTATTTACTGTATGTGCATATTTGCGGCACAGCGTATTTTTTCTATTGAAGGAGGACTTTGGCGATGGTAATGAAAAAATTTATCAACAACCCTGAGAATCTTACGGCGGAGCTCCTTGAAGGTCTTGCGCTCAGCAATCCTGATCTTGTGGAGCTGACTGAGCATCATCTTGTCGTCAATAAAAAGCTGAAAGATGCGGATAGGGTGACAATTGTCACGCTTGGCGGCACGGGACACGAGCCGGCGCTGAGCGGTTTTGTCGGCGAGGGCATGGTTGATATTTCCGTCCCCGGCAACATTTTTGCCGCGCCCGGACCTCAGCTTGTCCTTGAAGCTGTGAAGATGGCTGACCGCGGTCACGGCGTCCTTCTTGTCGTCCTGAACCATGCGGGTGACATGATGACGGGCAACATGGTCATGAAGATGGCTGAAAAAGAGGGTCTGAACGTCGTCAAGGTCGTGACTCAGGAAGATATTGCCAACGCGCCGCGCGAGAACTCTGATGACCGCCGCGGTCTTGTCGGCTGCGTTCCCCTGTACAAGATCGCCGCAGCCGCCGCTGCTGAAGGAAAGAATCTGCACGAAGTTGCGGCAATTGCTCAGAAGTTTGCCGACAACTGCGCGACGATCGCCGTCGCCGCAAAGGGCGCTACGCACCCCGCGACGGGCGCTGTCATCTCGACGCTTGGCGATGATGAGATGGAAATCGGCATGGGGCAGCACGGCGAAGGAGGCGGCGGGCGCATGCCGATGAAGACGGCTGATGAAACTGCTGAAATCATGATGAATCTGCTGCTGAAGGATCTGAACGTCGAAAAGGGCGAGAAGCTGATGGTCATCGTCAACGGATCCGGAGCGACGACTCTGATGGAGCAGCTGATCGTCTACCGCAAGTGCTGCAAGATGCTTGAAGAGCGCGGCAATCCGATCGTCGCCTGCCGCGTCGGCGAAATTCTGACCGTTCAGGAGACGGCAGGATTCCAGCTGTTTGTCGCGCGCATGGATGACGAAATGCTCCATTACTGGAACGCTCCCTGCCGCACTCCGTACTGGAAAAACTAGGTGATCGCGAATGGCTGACAAAGAGGGCAATCTTCTGGCGAAGGACTATCATCTTGACGTGCCCGCATGCATTGGAGATTTTTACGTCAAGGGGATGGGGCACTGCGACTGGGGAATGCAGAACCGTCTTGCCCGGATTTTCCGGCCGGACGGCAAGACGGTCATGCTTGCATTTGACCACGGCTATATTATGGGGTCGACGGCAGGGCTTGAACGCCTTGATGTCGTCATTCCTCCGCTGATTCCCTATGTTGATGTTCTCATGGCGACGCGCGGCGGTTTCCGCTTTGCAATACCGTCAGCTCATGACAAGGGCATTGCTCTGCGCGTTTCGGCTGGCGGCAGTGTGCTTCAGGACGACATGAGCATGGAAGATTTGGCTGTTGACGTGGAGGACGCAATCCGAATGAACGCCAGCTGCATGGCTGTTCAGGTGTTTATCGGATCTGCCGGACAGCGTGATTCTCTTGCCAACCTGAATGAAGCAGTCAACCTGGGCAACCGGTACGGCATTCCTGTTTTGGGTGTTACGGCTGTTGGCAAGGAAATGGAGCGCACGACGCGCTACTTCATGCTGGCGACGCGCATGGTTGCCGAAATGGGCGCGCAGATTATCAAGACGTACTACTGCGACGAATTTGAAAAGGTCGTCGCGGCGTCTCCTGTGCCGATTGTCATTGCCGGCGGGAAGAAGATCCCTGAAGCGGATGCGCTGGACATGGCGTACCGAGCGATCAGCGACGGCGCGGCGGGCGTGGATATGGGACGCAATATCTTCCAGTCGAAGAATCCCATTGCCATGACGAAGGCGATTGCCGGCGTTGTGCACGGAGGCATGAGCGCTTCTGAGGCTTATGCTTATTTTGAGCACCTCTGCGAACATCCTGAAGACTGAAGATAAAGGAGGCATTTTATAATGCTGAAGTTTCTGCACATCGGAGTTCCCACGAAAACGCCCAAACCCGGCGAAGTTTATGCCGAAGGGATGAAAGTTCATCTCACCGATCCTGAGGACTGGAGATATAAATACGAGTATCTCCGCTTTGACGATGACAGCTGGATGGCGGAAGAGATCAAGACGCGCGTTCATGTCGCTTTCCTTGTTGATGAGCTTGAAAGCCATCTGAAGGAGGCGGACAAAGTTCTTCTGCCTCCGACGCCGGTCAGCGACACGGCGACGATTGCGTTTATCCTCAAGGGCGAAATGGTTCTTGAGCTGATGGTCGACTCTGCGGCGAAAGCAGAATAATATCAGCGCACATATTTTTCCGGCGGAGAGTTTTTTCCGCCGGAAAAATTTTTTTTGAAAAAAGTGCATTTGGGGGCTTCACAAACAGAAAATCTGTGATAGAATACTCTCTGTGTTGCGAGGGCCGCTAGCTCAGTTGGCTAGAGCACCCGGCTGATAACCGGGAGGTCAGAAGTTCGAATCTTCTGCGGCCCACCATTTTGAATTTCACGGCATGTCGATCGACATGCCGTTTTTTTATTCTCTTGGAGATTTCAGCGCGCGGAGCTGGTTGCCTCCACATAAAAAGCGCCGTGCACGTCCAAGTCGGACATGCACGGCGCTGTGTTGTGTCAGGCGATTGTGTTTGAATTGCCGGTCGTTACTCGTCTCCGGCGGCTCGGCTGATCATGGTCTGGAGATAGCGCGATTTGAGCTGCGCCTGAGCTAGAGAGCGCTTCAGTCCGGGCAGTTTGAGAATGGCGCCTAAGACGCCTGCCAGAATGCGGTGGCTGAAGAGAACCTGATTGTCGAAAATAAGCTCCTGAAGCTTGCCGCGCTCTGTTGCCATCGCGACAATACGGTGCGTCGTGTCCAGCGGCGTGATCATTCTGTTGGGGCGCGGCTCTAAAATGAGAGCTTTTGAGGGGCAGTTGCGCACGCACACGCCGCAGCCGATGCACTTTTCCGGAATGACATGAGCTTTTTTGCGGCCGTCTGGCTGTTCGACCATTTCAATCGCGCCGACAGGACAGATCCGCTCGCATTTTCCGCAGCCGATACATGCTGTTTCGCTTGCGCGCGTGATGAAATTGGAACAGATTGTCTGCGCCACGCCGAAGCGGCGGATAGCGCCAAGCGCTTCGCAGCAGCAGCCGCAGCAGTTGCAGATGAAGTTGACGCGGTGCTGAACATTTTCGCCGAACTGAACCAGATTGCAGTCGTAGGCAGTTGCCAGAAGGTCGCGGCATTCGGCGGCGCTGACGGAGCGCGCGTGCCCGTGTTTAATGAGCGTGGCGGCAGTGCTGTTGAACGTCATGCAGATGTCCATAGGAGCGTCGCAGGCGTGGCCCATGTGCTGGGCTTTGTGGCGGCAGTAGCACATGGAGACGCCGATGTGCGACGCTGTGTCGATGACGTTTGTCGCGCGATCATAGTCGAGGACGTGAAGAGCATACTGGTCGGGGATCTGCGGTTCCTGAACGAAAATGCGCCCGAGCTGAATATCTCCGTTGTGGACGAGATCGCGCATGAAGTCTTCTTCGACGGTGATGTACTGATAGAAGAGTTCGCTCAGCGTTTTCTGGTCGACATCGTGGCGGACGCGCATGAGGGAAAACTCAAAAAATCCTGCCATAGGAGGCGGTACGGCGTAGACTTGCTCGCCTTTCTGCTTCATGTCCACGAGAATGGCTCTGCCGGCAAGCTCTTCAAGAACTTTCTGCGCCTCGCATTCGCTCATCTTCCACGTCTGCGCCGCCTGTTTCACGGTAAAGGGCTTGATCGGCAGCTGCGCCATGAGGCCGGCTTCTTTTTCCGTCATCAGAATTTTGAGAATGTCAAAGAGGAGTTTTGATTCTGGCGCTCCCTGCGGGAATTTGTTCAGCCGGTCAATCAGCCGTGTGTACGGCGAGCCGTGTGTCAGATTGTGTCCCATGTTCTCATCACCTTGTATTATGAAATTTCCGGCGCGCGGCCGGCAGAAAAGGCATAATGTAAATTATACTCCATGAAAACAGAATCTGGAGCATAAAAACGTGAAATATCAGCTCTGTTTCAGTATAGGTACTTCTCAGTGCGCTTGACGAGTTCTGCTGTGACGGCGTTTTGCGTTCGGCGCAAAAAATGCCGATTTCGGACGTTTGCGCTGTCACGTTTTGCTAGATAATAAAGCCCGTCCATGCTATAGTTATAACAATATGCGGTTTTCTGTCGCGGGAAATAGGAAACCGGCGAAAGGAGTTGATACCATGGCTGTCGGCTGTGAGCACGCCGGGATTCATGGGATTTTTCACGCGGAGTGTCCGCCCGTGTCTGCGAGGCGAACGCGATGATTCGTATTGACATGCATTTTCACAGCAGCTGTTCTGACGGCTCAGAGTCGCCGGAGGCGATGGCGCGTCTCGGCAGGCGCCGCGGTCTGACGCTGATGTCGCTGACGGATCACGACACGGTTGAGGGGGTCATTCCGTTTCTTGCGGCAAGCCGCCGCCTGGGAGTCCGCGCCATCTCCGGCATCGAGATCTCGGCGGATTACCCTCAGACGATGCACATCTTGGGCTACAACTTTGACCCGAAAGACGAAGAGTTTCACCGCGCGCTCAAAAAGATTCAAAACGGACGCGAGGAGCGCAACCGCAAAATGCTTGAACGCCTTCAGGAGCTGGGAATTTCCATCACCATGGAGGACGTTCAGAAAGAAGCCGGAAAGGGGATTGTCGGACGCCCTCACTTTGCGTTTGCACTGATCCGCAAGGGAGTTGTCCGCGACATCATGTCGGCTTTTTCGGAATACCTTGGACGCGGCGCTCGGGCGTACGTCCACAAAGTATCTTTGACCCCAGAGGAAACAATTCGGGCGATTCATCAGGCGGGCGGCGTGTCCGTTTTGGCGCATCCCGTACAGACGGCGCAGGATCCTGCCGTGCTGACGGATATTTTGCGCCAGCTGAAGTCGTTCGGGCTGTGGGGTCTGGAGTGCTATTCTGGACATCATAACTACGAACAGACAAAAGAGTACCGCGCCATGGCGGCGGCATTTGGTCTTGAGGCGACTGCCGGCTCTGATTATCACGGACGCGGCCGCCCCGGATATCATTTCGGCGTTCCCGTGCCGGAGACGCTTTTGCCGTGGGCGCGTCTGGGAATTCGCATGTAATAGCGCTGAGCGTTAAAGGAGTGAATAACATGAAAAAAGTAATTGACCTGAGAAGCGATACAGTAACGTGTCCCGATGAAGCGATGCGCAAAGTGATCTATGAAGCGCCTGTCGGCGATTCAGGGTATGACGACGATCCGTCGGTTAACGCCCTTGAGGACCTTGCCGCTGAGATGACGGGACATGAGGATTCTCTGTTCATGCCGTCGGGCATCATGGGCAA